>DATMUT010000058.1:0-6887 GCA_035563755.1 Novosphingobium sp. | reverse complement strand
GAACGGCGGGCGCAGATGCTGGCGCAGGCCGGATTTGTCGCTTTCGTTGCCGACTTTTACGGCGCGCCCGTCCCCAGCTTCGAAGCCTCGCGCCCGCTGGCCGAGGCTTTGCGCGCCGACGTCGATGTCTATCGCGGCAGGCTCCGCGCCGGACTGGCTGCCTTGCGGGCCCTTCCCGCGGCCCAAGGGCTGACCGTTGGCGCGGTGGGTTACTGCATGGGCGGTCAGGCCGCGCTCGAACTGGCGCGTGACGGGGCCGATCTGGCGCTGGTGGCCAGCTTCCACGGCCTGCTGGGCACCGATCGCCCGGCGCAGGCTGGAGCCGTGCGATCGCGCATTCTGGTCTGCCACGGCGATGCCGACCCGATGGCCCCGCGCAGCGCGGTCAACGCCTTCTGGGCGGAAATGGACGCGGCCGGGGCGCAGTGGCACTTCCACAGCTACTCGGGCGTGCGGCACGGCTTTACCGATCCGGGCAGCGATGCGCGCGGCCTGCCTGCCATTGCCTATGACGCCAGCGCCGACCGGCAAAGCTGGGCCGCGCTCATGGCCCTGTGCGACGAGATATTCTGAGCATCGGCGTGGCAGGGGCGCCCGATTGCCCCCTGCCCGCCGCTTTCAGTCCACCCGCACCAGTTGATCGCCCTCGATGCGGCGATAGAAACAGCTGCGCGCGCCCGTATGGCATGCCGGCCCTTCGGGACGGACCAGCATTACCAGCGCGTCCTGATCGCAATCCACGCGAATTTCCTCGACCCGCAGGAAGTGGCCCGAGGTCTCACCCTTCAGCCACAGCCGCCCGCGGCTGCGCGAATGAAAATGGGCAAGGCCGGTCTCGCGCGTCTTGGCCAGCGCCTCGGCATCCATGAAGGCGACCATCAGCACTTCACGGCTGTGCGAATCGAGCGCGATCGCGGTTAACAGACCATTGCCATCAAAGCGGGGCATGAAGGCGCTGCCCTGTTCGCGCTCGTGTGCGGCGCTGGCGGGCTGGGAAGCAGACATTGGCGAACAATCCTTACAAAAGCGGCATTTCCTGCCCGGTGGCTGTTGCAGGATAACAACAACAAGGGGCCAAAATCCCCACCATCGGGCGAGGCCCCTTTATCTTTGCGTCATTTCAGTGAAACAAAGGTGTCACGGCCTTGAGGGAGGTCGTAACGCCCAACGGCGGCGCAGCCAAGCGCCATGGTTCAGGGAAAAATCGGGAAGCCGCCAGAGGGGGCGGCGTCTCGGCAGAGAATGAGGGTTCGGGTGTGACGACCGATCAGGGGCGGTCGTCATACGCCTTTCGAGAGGCGTCGCCCATCAGTTTCGTCACGAGAACGCCCGGGAGGATTACCTTCCGGGCGTTTTCGTGTCACTCCTTCAGATTGCGCTGGCTTTTCAGACCAGAACGTCGAAGTCAGCCACCGGCACGTCGCCCCCCCGCATGACGCGGGCAAAACAGGCAATGCGCACCTGCGCCGCGCCGGCTTTGCGCAGGGCGGCAATGCAGGCATTGGTGGTCGCGCCGCTGGTCAGCACATCGTCAATCAGCACAACCCGCGCCCCGGCCATGCGCCCGGCATGACGCGGTGCGACGCGAATGGCGCCCTCCATGACCCGAGCCCGCTCGGCAGCGCCAAGCCCGGCCAGCGAAGGCGTGCGGCGCTGGCGCTCAAGCCCGTCCACAACCAACTGCGCGCCAGTCGTCCGTGCCACATGCCTGCCCAGCAGCGCCGACTGATTGTATCCGCGGCGCCACAGTCGCCAGCGATGCAGCGGCACCGGCACCAGCAGCCACTGCCCGTCGATGCCGCTCATCCGCGCCGCCATCAGCCTGGCCAAAAGCGGCGCCAGGGCGATCTGGCCGCGATGCTTGAATGAAAGCACCAATTGGCGCGATATGGGATTGTACAGCGTGGCCGCCGCCACCCCGTCATGCGCCGGAGCTTCCTCTGCGCAGTCGCTGCAAACCCCGCGCTGCGCCAACGCCTCCTCGGGCAGGACAGCATGTTCAGGCGCCGTGAAAGGCCGCTGGCACAAGTCGCAAGCTGGCTCGCCCGGAATCACCAGCGCGCTCCAGCACTGGCCGCACAGCCCGTTCTGCGCCGCAACCGCGCCGCCACACACGGGGCAGCGCGGCGGAAACACCGCGTCGAGCAGCGGAACAAGGGCCTGCCTGAGAGACATGCCATGAGTGTAATCCCGTAAGCGCCACAGGCAAGCGCTTGCGCATTGCCGCGCAGCGCGGCAACAGGCCGTCATGAGCACCAGCCCCCCGCGCATCTTCTCGCCCCGGCGCCGTATCGCCGCCCGCCGCCGCATGATCGCCATGCAGGCCAGCCCAGGCCGCTTTCCCGCTGGCCCGCCGCGCTATCTGATCGAGGACATGGTCGAGGATGTGCAGGAACGCCTGGGCTTCCTGAGGGTGCAACCCAAGCGGGCGCTGGTCATTGGCGACTGGAGCGCGATGCTGGCGGCAGCGCTTCAGGGAATGGGCGCGGCGGTCATTTCCGTCGACCCCAGCGACGGTTTCGACGAGGAAGCGCCCTACCCCTTCGGCGATTTCGACCTCATCGCCTCGCTGGGCACGCTCGACACGGTGAACGACCTGCCGGGCGCGCTGATCCACATGCGCCGCGCACTGGCGCCGGGCGGGTTGATGATCGCCAGCCTGATGGGGGCTGGTTCGCTGGCCGCCTTGCGCGACATCATGCTGGCCGCCGATGGCGACCGGCCGGCCGCGCGCATGCACCCCATGGTCGACGTGCGGGCGGGCGCGCAACTGCTGCAACGCGCCGGTTTTGCCGATCCGGTGGCCGATGGGCGCACGGTGAACCTGCGCTTCCGCACGCTGGCCGGGTTGATTGGCGACATACGCGCGCAGGGCTGTGGCGGCATTCTGACGCAGGCCGGCCCGGTGCTGGGCAAGGCTGCTTATACACGCGCGCTGTCCGCCTTCGACGCGGCGGCGCAGGATGGCCGACTGGCCGAGCAATTCGAGATCCTGACCCTGAGCGGTTGGCGCAAATAAGAAAGGCGGGGTATCGCTCCCCCGCCTTCTTTTTTGGCAAACGCGTCAGGCGTCAGCCCAGCGCAGCCTGAGCCGCCGCAAGGCGCGCGATCGGCACGCGATAGGGCGAGGCCGACACGTAATCGAGGCCCGTCTTCTCGCAGAAAGCGATCGAGGCCGGATCGCCGCCATGCTCGCCGCAGATGCCCAGCTTGATGTCGGGGCGCGTTGCCCGGCCACGCTCGGCAGCCAGGCTGACCAGCTGGCCAACGCCATCCACATCCAGGCTGACGAACGGGTCGCGGGCATAGATGCCCTGCTCGACATACACGCCCAGGAAGCGCGCGGCATCGTCGCGGCTGACACCCAGCGTCGTCTGCGTCAGGTCGTTGGTGCCGAAGGAGAAGAACTTGGCCTCCTCGGCAATCTCGCCAGCCATGAGCGCGGCGCGCGGCAGCTCGATCATGGTGCCAACCATGTAGTCGAGCGTCTTGCCCTTTTCGGCAAAGACGGCCGCGGCAGCGCGGTCGACCACACCCTTCAGGATTTCCAGCTCGCGCTTGGTGGCAACCAGCGGGATCATCACCTCGGGCACGACCGCTTCGCCGCTGGCGGCAGCCACGTCACAGGCCGCCTCGAAAATGGCGCGGGCCTGCATTTCGTAGATCTCGGGGAATGTGATGCCCAGGCGGCAACCGCGATGGCCCAGCATCGGGTTGAACTCGTGCAGCTCGCCCGCGCGGCGCTTGAGGTGGTCAACGCCAATGCCGATCGCGTCCGACAGCTCGGCGAATTCAGCGTCGCTGTGCGGCAGGAACTCGTGCAGCGGCGGGTCGAGCAGGCGGATCGTGACCGGCAGGCCGGCCATGATCTCGAAGATCGCGTGGAAGTCGGCGCGCTGCTCGGGCAGCAGCTTGGCCAGTGCCTCGCGGCGGCCAGCCTCATCATCGGCCAGGATCATCTGGCGCACGGCCGAAATGCGGCCTGCGTCAAAGAACATGTGCTCGGTGCGGCACAGGCCGATGCCTTCGGCGCCAAAGCTGCGCGCCATGCGGCAGTCGAGCGGGGTTTCGGCGTTGGTGCGCACCTTCATGCGGCGATGCTTGTCGGCCCACACCATAAGCGTACCGAAATCGCCCACCAGCTCAGGCTCGATGGTGGGCACAGCGCCCGCCATGATGTCGCCCGTCGCGCCGTCGAGGGTGATGATATCGCCCTCCTTCAGGTCGCGGTTGCCGATCTTGAGCGTACGGTCGGCCATGTTGATCGACACGCTGCTGGCGCCCGAGACGCAGGGGCGGCCCATGCCGCGGGCAACCACTGCCGCGTGGCTGGTCATGCCGCCGCGCGCGGTCAGGATGCCCTTGGCCGCATGCATGCCGTGGATGTCCTCGGGGCTGGTCTCGACGCGCACCAGAATGACCGCATCGCCGCGCTCGGCGCGCTTCTCGGCGGTTTCGGCGTCCAGCACGATCGCACCGCTGGCAGCGCCCGGCGAGGCCGGCAGGCCCTTGCCGAGATGGTCGCGCTCGGCCTTGGGGTCGAGCGTGGGGTGCAGCAGCTGGTCAAGCGCCATCGGGTCGACGCGCTTGATGGCGGTCGCCTCGTCGATCAGCCCTTCGGCCACCATGTCGACGGCCATCTTCAGCGCGGCCTTGGCGGTGCGCTTGCCCGAGCGGGTCTGGAGCATGAACAGCTTGTTCCGCTCGACCGTGAACTCGATGTCCTGCATGTCGGTGTAGTGCTTTTCGAGCAGCTCGAAAACGGCGGCCAGCTCGGCATAAGCCTCGGGCATGGCTTCTTCCATGCTCAGCGGCTTGGCGCCGGCGCGCTCGCGGGCGAACTTGGTCAGGTACTGCGGCGTGCGGATGCCGGCCACCACGTCCTCGCCCTGAGCGTTCACCAGCCATTCGCCGTAGTAGGCCTTCTCGCCGGTCGCAGGGTCGCGGGTGAAGGCAACGCCGGTGGCGCTGGTGTCGCCCATGTTGCCGAACACCATGGCCTGTACGTTGACGGCCGTGCCCCAGTCACCGGGGATGTCGTTCAGGCGGCGGTAGACCTTGGCGCGCTCGCTCTCCCAGCTGTCGAACACGGCGCCCACGGCGCCCCACAGCTGCTCGTGCACGTCCTGCGGGAACGGGCGGCCCAGCTCGCGCTCGACAATCGCCTTATACTCGCCGACAAGGGCCTGCCAATGCTCGGCGCCCATCTCAACATCGTTATAGAAGCCGTTGTCTTCCTTAACGATTTCCAGAGCATCCTCGAAAAGGTGATGGTCGATGCCCAGCACCACGTCGGAATACATCTGGATGAAGCGGCGGTAGGAATCCCAGGCAAAGCGCGGGTTGTCCGAACCCGTGGCCAGGCCCTGCACCGTCGCATCGTTCAGGCCCAGGTTCAGCACCGTATCCATCATGCCAGGCATCGACACGCGCGCACCCGAACGCACCGAGACCAGCAGCGGGTTGGCCGTATCGCCAAAGCTGCGGCCGGTCGTGCTTTCGATATGGGCGACGCCCGCGGCAACACCGGCGCGCAGGCTGTCGTCAAACTGCTTGCCGCTGGCGTTGTAAACGGCGCACACTTCGGTGCTGATGGTAAAGCCCGGCGGCACCGGCAGGCCGATCGCGGCCATCTCGGCCAGGTTGGCGCCCTTGCCGCCAACGATGGTCTTGTCGCGCGCACGCGGCTCGGCCGAAGATGCGCCGCCGCCGAAGTGGAATACGTATGCACTCATGTGTGACTGCCAATCCCGTTAGAGAATCACATTGACTCGCAAAAATGCGCCTAGCCCTCGATACGCGAGAAGTCAGCCACTTTGTGCACCGCAGCACGCAATTGCGCCAAAAGGCCAAGGCGCGCGGCGCGCTTTTGCGGGTCGGAGTCGTTGACTGTCACGTCCTCGAAGAAGGCGTCGATCGGCGCGCGCAGCGAGGCAAGCGCGGCCATGGCGCCACCGAAGTCCTCGGCGGCAACGGCAGCTTCGGCCTGCGGGGCAGCCTGAGCCAGCGCCGCAATCAATGCTTCCTCTGCCGGCTCGGGGGCCGGATTGGTCGCGCCCGGCTCGAACACTTCCTTCTTCAGGATGTTCGCCGCACGCTTGTAGCCGGCCAGCAGGTTGGCGCCGTCCTCGGTGCCCACAAAGGCCTGCAAGGCATGCACGCGCGCCAGCAGGCGCACCAGATCATCCTCGCCGCCCAGTGCGAACACCGCGTCGATCAGGTCGTGGCGGACGCCCGCTTCCTTCTGCTGCACCTTCAGGCGGTCGGCAAAGAAGGCCAGCAGTTCACCCTCGCCCACGGGCATCCGCAGGCCGTTTTCGGTGATCAGGCGAATGATGCCCAGCGCCGCGCGACGCAGCGCAAACGGGTCTTTCGAACCGGTCGGCTTTTCGTCGATGGCAAAGAAGCTGCGCAGCGTATCCAGCTTGTCGGCCAGCGCCACGCACACCGTGACGGGCGCCGTGGGCACATCATCGCCCTGCCCGACCGGCTTGTAGTGATCGCGAATGGCATCGGCCACCACATCGCCCAACCCCTCGGCGCGGGCGTAATAGCCGCCCATCAGGCCCTGCAGCTCGGGGAATTCGCCCACCATTTCGGTCACGAGATCAGCCTTGCACAGCAGCGCCGCCTGACGCGCCAGAGCCGGATCGGCACCGGGCACAATACCCTCGCCCGCCAGCCATTCGGCCAGATCCGCCACGCGTGCAACCTTGTCGGCCACGGTGCCCAGCTTCTCGTGGAAGGTGATGCGGGCCAGCTTCTCGGCCTGCGCCGAAAGCGCCACCTTGCGGTCCTGCTGCCAGAAGAAGCGCGCGTCCGACAGGCGTGCGGCCAGCACCTTGCGGTTGCCCGCGACGATGCCAACACCGCCATCGTTCGCCGCG
>DATMUT010000057.1:0-5795 GCA_035563755.1 Novosphingobium sp. | reverse complement strand
GGTGATCGTGCTCGACCGGGGGCGCATTGCCGCGCAGGAGCATATCGAGGCCCCGCGTGGCCAGCGCGGCGAGGTGGGGCGCGCCCTGCGCCAGCGCCTGCTGGGCTATCTGGGCTGCGACACGGGCGATGCTGAGGAACTGGCCGCGGTCGACGTTGGCGCCAGCATCCTGCGCTTTCCTGCCGCGAGCGGGGCCACATCGTGACCGCGCCGGTTCTGGAACGCACGACGCATATCGCCCGCCTGCGCGGCTTTGTGGGCGATCTGGCGCATTTGCTCGATCACACCAAGGACGAGGCGCGCATTCTGGACGAGGGCGCCCGCCTGCTGGCCGAACTGGTGGCCCATGACGACTGGCTGCCCGAGGAATACGCCCGGCCCAACCCCGAGCGTTACCAGCAATACCTGCTGCATTGCGACAGCGCCGAGCGTTTCAGCGTCGTCTCCTTCGTATGGGGGCCGGGGCAGGGCACGCCCATTCACGACCACACCGTCTGGGGGCTGGTGGGCATGCTGCGCGGGGCCGAAACCTCGGAAGGGTTCAGACGCGCCGCCGATGGCAGCCTGATCCCGGGCGAAACAACCACGCTGGCCCCCGGCGATGTCGAGGCGCTCAGCCCGGCGGCCGGCGACATCCACCGCGTGCGCAATGCCCGCGCCGATGGGCCGTCCATCTCGATCCATGTCTATGGCGGCAACATCGGGGCGGTGCGCCGCTCGACCTTTGCCGCCGATGGCACGGCCAGACCATTCATCTCGGGCTACGCCAACAGCGCCGTGCCCAACCTGTGGGACCGATCGAAAGAGCCATGACCGTATCGCCGCAACATATCCGCAGCGCCCTGCTGGCGCGCGAGGAAATCGCCCTGATCGACCTGCGCGAGGAAGCGCAATTTGCCCTGGGCCACCCCCTGTTCGCCGCGCAGATCCCGCTGCGCCGCCTGGCCGCCGAGGCCGAATGGCGCATCCCCCGCAAGGATACGCCGGTGGTGGTCTATGACGATGGCGAAGGGCTGGTCGAACCGGCGCTCGAAGGTTTGCGCGCGCTGGGCTACAGCTTGGTCGAGGCGCTCGAGGGCGGCCTGTCGGGCTGGCGCGCGGCAGGCTACGAACTGTTCGAGGACGTCAACAGCTACTCCAAGGCCTTTGGCGAACTGGTCGAACACCGCCGCCACACCCCCAGCCTGCCCGCGTCCGACGTGCAGGCGCTGATCGAGGAAAAGGCCGATATCGCCATCCTCGATGCGCGCCGTTTCGACGAATATGCCACCATGAGCATTCCGGGCGGCGTCTCGACACCCGGCGCCGAGCTGGTGCTGCGCGCCCGCGCCGTCGCGCCCGATCCCGACACCACGATCATCGTCAATTGCGCCGGCCGCACCCGCTCGATCATCGGCACGCAGTCGCTCATCAACGCCGGCCTGCCCAACCGCATCTATGCGCTGCGCAATGGCACGATCGGCTGGACGCTGGCGGGGCAGGGGCTGGAGACCGGGCAGCAGCGCCGCGCCGCCCTGCCCGAGGGCGAGCTGGTCGACGAGGCCCGCGCCAAGGCGCGCGAGGTGGCCTATCGCGCCGGGGTGAAGCGCATTTCGGCGCAAGAACTGACGCATCTGCGCGCCGACACCACCCGCACGCTGTATCAATACGATGTGCGCCTGCCCGAGGACTATGCGCAAGGCCATCTGGCCGGCTTCCGCAATGCGCAGGGCGGGCAACTGGTGCAGGAAACCGACCATTTCGCCTCGGTGCGTGGCGCGCGCATCGTGCTGGCCGACGACCTTGGCCCGCGCGCCGACATGAGCGCCAGCTGGCTCGCCCAGCTGGGCTGGGAAGTCTATGTGCTGGCCGATACCGATGGCGAGCGCGAGACCGGCCTCGATGGCGTGCCGCCCCCGCGTGGCCCCGAGGGCCGCTACAAGCGCCCCTATGAGGGCACCGACAACGCCCAGGCCGCGATGCAGGCCTATCTCGACTGGGAATACGGCCTTGTCGCGCAATTGGAGCGCGACGGCACCCACGGCTTCTTCGTCATCTGACTCATCCGGGAGACACATCATGCCCGTCAAGTTCATCGGCTATATCGGCTTTAACAACACCTCGGAAATCCATGCGCCAGCGCGCAGCCGCGTGCTCGACCGCGACTATGTCGACGCCGCCGCCCGCGCGCAGGAGGAGGGCGATTTCGACCGCGTGCTGATCCCCTTCGGCTCGTCCAGCCCCGAGAGCCAGATCGTGGCCGCCCATGCCGCCGCCATCACCACGAAGCTGGGCTTTCTGGTGGCGCATCGCCCCGGTTTCACGCAGCCGACGGTGGCCGCGCGCCAGCTGGCCACGCTCGACCAACTCTCGGGCGGGCGCGTGGCGGTGCATATCATCACCGGCGGCGCCGACGAGGAGATGGCCCGCGATGGCGATTCCCACTCGACCAAGGCGCAGCGCTATGCCCGCAGCAACGAATATATCGAGATCCTGCGCAAGGAATGGACTGCCGCCGCGCCTTTTGACCACAAGGGCGACTTCTACGACATCCGTGGTGCCTTTGCGGCGGTAAAGCCCGACAACCTGCCGGTCTTCTTCGGCGGTTCGTCGAGCGAGGCGATTGCCGTGGCCGGGCGCCACGCTGACGTTTACGCGCTGTGGGGTGAGACGCTGGAGCAGGTGAGCGAGAATGTGCGCGCCGTGCGCCATGCCGCCGCCCAGCACGGTCGCAATCCCGGCTTCTCGCTGTCGCTGCGCCCGGTCATTGCCGATACCGAGGAAGCCGCCTGGCGCCGCGCCCGCGAGATCGAGCAGCAGGTGCGCGAGCAGCGCGAGGCCGCCGGCCTGCCCACCGTCGGCCATCGCCCGCCTAACGAGGGCTCGCTGCGCCTGTTGCAGACCGCCAGCGCCAACACCCGCGACGGCCGCCTGTGGACCGGCGTTGCCGCGCTGACCGGCGCGCAGGGCAATTCGACCGGCCTCGTCGGCACGCCCGAGCAGGTGGCCGAGGCGCTGCTCGACTATTACCGCATCGGCATCGACCATTTCCTGATCCGCGGCTTCGACCCGCTCGAGGATGCCAAACTCTATGGCCGCGAGCTGATCCCGGTGGCGCGCGCCCGCATCGCCGCCTTCGACGCAAGCCACGCCAACACCCCGGCGCTGGCCGGTTAAGGAGACGCAATATGGCCACCGTACTGGACCGCGAACCCGAACTGCGCCCCGATGCCATCAGCCCCGCCGAATGGCAGGTGCGCAAGGATCTGGCGGCCTTCTATCGCATCGCCGCGATCTATCATTTCGACGATTTCCTCTACACCCACATTTCCGCGCGGGTGCCGGGGCCGGAACATCACTTCCTCATCAACCCCTTCGGCCTGACCTTCGACGAGATCACGGCGAGCAGTCTGGTCAAGGTCGACATCGACGGCAACATCATCGGCGAGAGCGAATACGGCATCAACTATGCCGGCTATGTGATCCATTCGGCGATCCATGCCGCGCGCGAGGATGCGCAGTTCATCGCCCATTTCCACACGCCGCATGGCGTGGGCGCCTCGGCCCATGCCGAAGGGCTGCTGCCGCTCACGCAAACGGCGCTCTATCTGATCCCGCGCCTGTCCTATCACGACTACGAGGGCGTGGCGCTGCATCTGGACGAGCGCGAGCGGCTGCAGGCGGATCTGGGCGAGACCAAGATCATGCTGCTGCGCAATCATGGCACGCTGGCGCTGGGTCGCACGCCGGGCGAGGCGTGGACCGGCATCTATGCGCTGGAGAAGGCCTGTTCGGCGCAGGTGGCCGCCTTGGCCGGTGGCCGCGACCATGTGCTGATCGCGCCAGAGGAGGCGCAGGAAGAGGCGCGCCGCCAACTGGCGGGCGAGTCGACCGCCGGCGTGCACCGCGACAAGCGCAAGCCGCATGACGTGCTGGCGTGGGAGGCGGTGCTGCGCAAGGTCGACCGGCTGCTGCCCGGCTATGAGGCTTGAATTATTCTCAAATGCCTATCAGGGCTTTGAATTGGCCTGAAAGTTAAGCCGGTTCTAGCCCTGTCTCCACACAGTATTTCAGGAGACATATGATGAGCAGGCGCCAGTTGAAGCTGGGTTTCATTCTGCACGGCGTTGGCCCCGGTTGGGACGACTGGCGCCACCCGCAGGCGCAGGTAGACGCCTCGACCAGCCTGTCCTTTTACAAGCATCAGGCGCAAGTGGCCGAGCGGGGCAGGTTCGACTATCTGTTCGTGGCCGACAGCGTGTCGATCAACGCGCGCTCCAGCCCGCATTACCTCAACCGCTTCGAGCCGCTGACCATCCTTTCGGCGGTGGCCGCCGTGACCGAGCGCATCGGCTTGGTGGGCACAGCCACCGTCACCTATACCGAGGCGTTCAATCTGGCGCGCCAGTTTGCCAGCCTCGACCACATCAGCGGGGGGCGCGCGGGGTGGAATGTCGTGACCTCGTGGCTGGCAGGCAGCGCCGCCAATTACGGGCGCGACCGCCATCTCGACCATGACGAACGCTATGCGCTGGCCGAGGAATATCTCGATGTGGTCAAGGGCCTGTGGGACAGCTGGGAAGAGGACGCGCTGGTGCGCGACAAGGCCAGCGGCCAGTTCCTGAACCCCGAGCATCTGCACGAGCTGAACCACAAGGGCCGGTTCCTGTCGGTCAAGGGGCCGCTCAACATTGCGCGCGGGCCGCAGGGGCAGCCGGTCATCTTTCAGGCCGGGTCGAGCGAGGACGGGCGCAATTTCGCAGCCAAACACGCCGAGGCGATCTTTACCCATCAGGACGACATCGACGAATCGCGCGCCTTTTATGCCGATATCAAGGCGCGGGCGCGGGGCTTTGGCCGCGATCCGGAAAAGCTGTTCGTGCTGCCGGGCGCGCGCCCCATCGTTGCCAGCACCAGCGAGGAGGCCGAGCGCCTGCATGGCGAGCTGGCCGGCCTCGTGACGCTGGAAAATGCGCTGCGCGCGCTGGGCCGTTCGTTCAACGACCATAATTTCAGCGTGTACGACCCCGACGGCGCCTTCCCGATCGAAGTGGCCGAAGAAGGGCGCAAGTCGAACCAGAGCGCTTCGGAGCGCATTCTGGGCTGGGCGGCGCAGGGCCTGTCGCTGCGCGAGATCGCGCTCAAGGCAGCCACCCCGCGCAGCCATTTCACCGGCACGCCCGAACAGATCGCCGACCGCTTCCAGCTTTGGCTCGAAAGCCGGGGTTCGGACGGGTTCAACCTGTTTGAGTCGCTGCCCGGCCAGCTCGAGGTCTTTGTCGATCATGTGGTGCCCATCCTGCAACAGCGCGGCATCTACAAGACCGACTACCCCGGCAGCACCTTCCGCGAGACGCTGGGGCTGGACGTGCCCGAGAACCGCTACACCGCCGCGAGGCGCCGGCGCGACGCGGCCTGACGCGCCCTCTGCGCGCCATCACATGCCCCCGCCTGGCCCCGGCCCGGCGGGGGTTTGCCGTTTGCGGGGGCGGCATATGACAAGTTTCAATGTGTGTTTTGGATAAACTCTATTGATCGAGTAGAGTTTATCCTGCCATGTCGGCCCATCCGGCGCCCGCTGTGCTGCCGGCACGGAGCTTGGGGGCAAGCTTTCATCTTTAGCGCGATGCAGGGCTGAGCGCGCCGATCCCCCGGGCTGGTTCGTCATTTGTGGCCCGCGCCTGTCAGGCAGGGGCCGCCACCTGCCTGCGAGTATGCTTTCATGATCCTGTCGCGTGCCTTTGCCCTGGTTCTTCTGGCCGGAACCAGCCTGTCGATGGCGGCAGCGCCTGCCCGTGCCGGCGACAACGCCGCCG
>DATMUT010000056.1:0-3649 GCA_035563755.1 Novosphingobium sp. | reverse complement strand
TCGGCCAATCGCAGCGGGGGTGTTTCGCCCACTTGCGCGGCCCATGTGGCGGCATCGCTGGGCGACAGGGTGGGGCTGATCGTCGATGGTGGCGATTGCCCGGCGGGTATTGAATCGACCATCGTGGCCCTGCGCGCCGGTGGTGGCTGGCAGGTTCTGCGCCCCGGCCCGGTCACCGCTGCCGATCTGGCCGCTGTGCTGGGGCAGGAAGCAGATGCGGGCGAGGGGGGCGGTATCGAGGCGCCCGGCCAGATGACCAGCCACTACGCCCCCGGCAAGCCCGTGCGGCTGAATGCGGCGCAGGCGGCAGCTGACGAATTTCACATCGGTTTTGGCGCGGTTCCGGGCGATTTCAACCTGTCGGCCAGCGGCGATCTGGCCGAGGCGGCGGCCCGGCTTTATGCCGCGCTGCATGCCGCAGCCGGGGCAGGCGCGGCGCGGGTGGCCGTAGCCCCGGTGCCCGATACAGGCATTGGCGAGGCGATTAACGACCGGTTGCGCCGCGCAGCGGCCTGAGCGCGCAAACAAAAAGGCCGCCCCAGAGGGACGGCCCGTTTGCTGTGGCTTGTCGCTTTCGCTGCTTACACGGCGGCGGCGGCAGCCTCATAGTACTTGGGCGCATACTCGTTGAGGATCGCGAGGATCTTCTTGAGCGCGGCCGGCTCGTCGGTCTTTTCCATCGCGGCCAGCTCGCGGGCGAGGCGCGAGGATGCGGCCTCGAAGATCTGGCGCTCTGAGTAGGACTGCTCGGGCTGGTCGTCGGCGCGGAACAGGTCGCGGGTCACCTCGGCGATCGACACCAGGTCGCCCGAATTGATCTTTGCTTCATATTCCTGCGCACGGCGCGACCACATGGTGCGCTTGACCTTGGGCTTGCCCTTGAGCGTGTCCATCGCCTCGCGCAGCGTCTTGTCGGACGAGAGCTTGCGCATGCCGATGGCCTCGATCTTGTTGACCGGAACGCGCAGCGTCATCCGCTCTTTCTCGAAGCGCAGTACGTATAATTCCAGCTTCATGCCCGCGATCTCCTGCTCGAGCAGTTCGATCACGCGGCCGACGCCGTGCTTGGGATAAACGACGTAATCTCCAACATCGAAGGCGTGAGCCTTGGCGGTCATCTAACGTCCTTTCTCGGCAGAATCGCAAAGTAGCCAAGCCCGGCAGGCGACCAAACGGGCTGCCGAATCGGCGCATGACCCACGACGGCTTGATGGGAGACATCATCCGGGCGTTGCGATTTTGCCTTTCATGGTCTGAGGGTTCGACCCAATCCTGGCGAGCGCGGCCCACCCGGGGCAGGGGCCCCGACTAAACCAGCAGGGCTATTATATAACATGCCTGTAACAAAATTACCAGAGGCGAGTACCGCGTTTGCGGGCTCACCTCTGGCAAAATTGTACGTTTCTGGCCGCCCGGGGGCGGTGGAAAGTGCTGATGGCCCCCCGTAGCGCCCCCTAGGCGGCGGCGGGAGGTTCAACGCCCTCTCAGTCGCCCGCGCCGGGGTTTTCCGAGAAGAACTTGTCGAACTTGCCCTCAACGCCCTTCATCGCGTCAGCATCGGCCGGCGCGTCCTTCTTGGCGGTGATGTTGGGCCATTCGGCCGAGAACTTGGCGTTCAGCTCCATCCACTGCTCGATACCGCTTTCGGTGTCGGGCAGGATCGCCTCGGCCGGGCACTCGGGCTCGCACACGCCGCAATCGATGCACTCGCTGGGGTTGATCACCAGCATGTTCTCGCCTTCGTAGAAGCAGTCCACAGGGCACACTTCCACGCAATCCATGTATTTGCAGCGGATACAGGCGTCGGTGACGACATAGGTCATGGCTGCAAATCCCCTTTCGGTGCAGTAGTGGGTTTTGCCGGCCACATGGCCGGTCGGCTCTGGCCCGCTGCTAAGGGCCAATCCCCCTTCTCGTCAAGCGCCCTCGTGGCGCGCGGGGGCATTATCGCGTAAAGAGGTGGCCGCCGATCCCCCCGCAGGGCCGCCCGCAGGGTCGATCAGGCGATAGCAGGCCTGCGCTTCGCTGGCCGGGCCGCGCCGCTCGGGCAGGGCCACCACCTCGACCACGCGGACCGCAGCGCCCAGCATCAGCACCAGCACGTCGCCGGCCGCCACATGGGCCGATGCGCGCTCGATCCGGCGGCCATTCAGGCGGATGTGGCCCTGCGCGACCCAGTCCTGCGCCAGCCCGCGCGTCTTGGCAAAACGCAGGAACCACAGCAGCTTGTCGATCCGCACGGCGCTAGGCCACCAGTTGCGCCAGCGCGGCGAAGGGGTTGCCTTCGACAGGCGCGGCAGGGCCGCCCGATGGCGCGGCGCGCTCGGGCCGGGGCGGTTGCCAGCGCCACAGCAGCGGCGCCGGCGGCCCGGCCATGCCCTCGGCCAGGGCGCGCGGCATCAGCGGCTTGAACCCGCCCAGCCGCAGCACATGGGCATAGGCCCGCGTCGAGAGCCCCATGCGCAGCGCCTCGGCCGGATCGAGCCGGAAGGGGCGCCCGCGGGCCAGCATGCGCGTGTCATGCGCCGCGCGCAGCAGCGCCTCGGCCATGTCGATACGCAGCGCCTGCGCGCCCAGCCGCCTGTACCCCATCGGCGTTTCGCGGGCCACCGGCTCGGCAATCTGCGTCATTTTGGGCAGGATGGGCGCGTTCTCGATGCCGCTCGCCTCGGCCCAGCGGTGCAGGGCAACCGGGCGCAGCATGCCCGGCACAAAAATGTCGAGCGCGCCAACGCGCACCTGCAACCGGCGCAACCGGTCGCGCTGCGCCTTGCTCAGCCGCTCGATGCCCGAGCCTTCGCGCGCGATCATGCCGCCGCCCTCGATCAGGCGGATGAGCAGCGCGCGCAGTTCCGGCCCGCTTTCGCTGGCAAGGCTTGCCTCCTCGATCCGCCCCAGCGGGGCCAGCGGCTTCATACGCGCGGCCAGCCATTCCTCGAGCGCTTCGACCAGTCGCGCGCGCACCCCCGCTTCCAGCCGGTCGAGCAAGGGCAGCGGGGCAAGGCCGGGCGCTGCCAGCGAGCGGCCCCGGCTCACCCGCGCCAGCGCCTCGCCATGCCAGCGCAGCTTGCCGCCGGCCAGCACCAGCCCGGCATCGCCCTTTTCGGCAATGGCGGCGGTCAGCGCCTGCGCGCGCTGCGCCATCAGCGCAGGCAGGTGCCGGTCGGCCGCGGCCAGCAGCAATTTGTGGTCGCCATGCCGCGCCTTGGGGTCGACGCGGAACTGGAAGCCCGTGAGCGCGCCGATCGTCTCGTCCTCGACCATCACCGCATCGCCATCGAGCCGCACCGGCAGCAGCCCTGCGTCTCCCCCCAGCCGGCGCATCAGCACGGCCGTGCGGCGGTTGACGAAACGCTCGGTCAGGCGCGCGTGCAGCGCGTCCGACAGGCGCTGCTCGACAGCGCGGGCGCGGGCGGCCATTTCTTCGCGGGCCAGCACCCAGTCGGGCCGCTGCGTGATATAGGACCAGCTGCGGATGGCGGCGATACGCCCCTGCAGCGTGTCGATGTCGCCCTGCGTGTTGTCCAGCTGGGCGATGGCGCGCGGCGCATGATCGCTGGCCAGCGGCCCCTCGCGCAGCTCTTCCCACAGGCGGGCGACGAAACGGGCGTGGGCATCCACCCCCAGCCCCCGGAAATCGGGCAGCGAG
>DATMUT010000055.1:0-4729 GCA_035563755.1 Novosphingobium sp. | reverse complement strand
CCCCGCCGGTATACTCCTCGGCCATGCCCGACAGGCTGAGCCAGCCCGGCAGATCGGTCACCACCTGCCAGGAGGTCGACCGGTCATAGCCGTTGAAGGGGTAGTGGTTGGCCTGCGCGTCCTTTGCCCCTTCGGCAGCCTGCGCGGCAATGTCGCGCTGCTGGTGCTGGGCATCGGTCGCCAGCCAGGCGCGCAGCGGCGCAATCGCCCCGGCAGCAGCGGGCCAGTCATAGGTAAAGCTGTAAAGGCGCGTCTCTTGCCGGATATGGCCCGCCCCCGGCGCGCCCTGCGCCCGCGCCGCGCTTGCCGTAGTTGCCAGCACCATCGTCAAAGCTGCCGCAAAAATCCGCCCGCCCGTTCGCCCGCCCATTGCCTGCCCTGCCTTTCAATACATCCACAGCCGCCCAATTTTCCCTTCGCGCGGGATTGAAGAGCGGGCCTGAGAGGACCAATACAGAACATTATGACAAGCCGCCAATCGCAAACGCCTTACGACCCCGCCACCCCCGATCTGGTCCAGCCCGACCGCGAACAGAGCGCCGTGCCCATCCATCTGGTCGAAAAGGCCGGGTTCGAGGACTGGCTGCTCGAACGCCCTGCGGCGCAGCGCGCGGCGCTGGTCGGGCAGAAGTTTCGTGGTGATGCTGGCGCCCATGCCATCGTGCCGGCCGACGGGCCGGATGGCTGGGCCGTGGTGGCAGGCGTGGCCCGCTTGGCCGAGCTGGGCAGCTGGTGCCTGGGCAGGCTGGCCGAGGCGCTGCCCGCCGGCACGTACCGTCTGGCCCCTGCCGCCCCCTGCCGGGCCGAGAAGGCGCTGATCGGCTGGGTGCTGGGCCAGTACCGCTTCGACCGCTATCGCAGCGAGAATGGCAACGAGGGGCCGCGCGTGCTGCTCACCCGCGAGGTGCGCGCGCTGGTGCCCGCCCTGAGCGAGGCGGGCGCCGTCACGCTGGTGCGCGATCTGGTGAACACCCCGGCCGAGGACATGGGGCCGGCCGACCTTGAGCGCGAGGTCGAACGCCTGGCCAAGACGCACCGCGCGGCCCTGCGCATCGTGCGCGGCGAGGCGCTGGAGCACGAGTTCCCCATGGTGCACATGGTGGGCCGCGCCGCCGCGCGCAGCCACGCCCCGCGCATGATCGAGCTGGAATGGGGCGACCCGGCCTTCCCACGCATCGCCATCGTGGGCAAGGGCGTGTGTTTCGACACGGGCGGGCTGGATATCAAGCCCTCCTCGGCCATGTTGCTGATGAAAAAGGACATGGGCGGGGCGGCACACGCCATCGCGCTGGCTCGCCTCATCATGGAAGCGGGGCTGAAAGTGCGGCTGCACCTGCTGGTGCCGGCGGTCGAAAATGCCGTGGCGGGCAACGCTTTCCGCCCGGGCGACGTGCTGCGCAGCCGCGCCGGCATCAGCGTCGAGATTGGCAATACCGATGCCGAGGGGCGGCTGGTGCTGGGCGATGCGCTGGCCCGCGCGGGCGAGGAGCGGCCCGAGCTGGTGATCGACTTTGCAACGCTTACGGGCGCGGCGCGCGTGGCGCTGGGGCCGGACCTGCCCGCGCTGATGACAAGGCGCGACGAGACGGCCGCGCAGTTGCTGGCCGCAGGCGTTGCGGCCGACGATCCGGTGTGGCGCCTGCCGCTCTACGATGGCTATCGCGATTACCTGAAGTCCGACATCGCCGACATCAACAACAGCCCCGCCAACGGCTTTGCCGGGGCAAGCGTGGCCGGCCTGTTCCTCGACCGCTTCGTGCCAGAAGGGGTGGACTGGGCGCATTTCGACACCTTCGCCTGGCGCCCGGCATCGCGCCCCGGCCGGCCCAAGGGCGGCGATGCGCTGGGCTTGCGCGCGGCCTGGGGGCTGCTGCGCGCCCGCTATGGCTAAGGCCCCGACATGAAGCGCCCGCGCCGTGGCGGCGGCCGGGCGCAGGGCCTTCATGCCCAAACTTGCGGAAATGGCGGTATACCGCTAAGCGCCCCGCTCTTCTTTGAGCAGGGCACGACGACATTGGCCGCATTGGATTCGCAGATTTCCGCAACGCCTGCAGACACCACCCTTCCGCTGGAAGGCAGCAGCTTCGCGCTGGCCGGGCCCAGCGCCCGGCTTGACCCGCGACGCAGCCCCGTGCGCGGCGACCTTGCGCATGTGCGCATGGCCGGGCGGGTGTTCGTGCCGCATTATGTAGTGCCCATGCCGCGCCGTGTGGCCGCGCAGGGCGCGGATCTGCTGAGCTCGCCTGGGGCCGAAGCCATCGCCGCAATCCCGGCTGGCGCGACCTTTCACGTGCTTGACATGGCCGGTGGCTACGCTTGGGGCGAGTTTGCCGAGGGCGAAGTGCCCGGAGGCGAGATTGCCGAAGGCGCGGTAGGTTATATCGCGCTCGACCGGCTGGAGAATGTGGCATGACGCAAAGCGTATTCATTGACGGCGCGGCTGGCACCACCGGCCTCGAGATTGCCGACCGGCTGGCTGGCCGGACCGAGTTCGAGCTGATCATCCTGGACGATGCCCGGCGCAAGGACCCGGCCGCCCGCAAGGAAGCGCTGCACGCGGCCGACTTTGCGGTGCTGTGCCTGCATGACGATGCCGCGCGCGACGCGGTGGCCATGGCGCAGGGCGCGAAGGTGCGCATTATCGACGCCAGCACCGCCCATCGCGTGGCTCCGGGCTGGGTCTATGGCTTTCCCGAGGTGTCGGGCCGCGCCGCTGTGGCCGAGGCGAACCGGGTGTCGAACCCCGGCTGCTACTCGACCGGCTTTATCGCGCTGGTTGCGCCGCTGGTGCGCGCCGGGCTGCTGCCGGCCGACTGGCCTTATACGGTTAACGCCGTTTCGGGCTATTCGGGCGGCGGCAAGGCGCTGATCGAGCGGTTTGAGGCCGAGACCGACATTGCCTTCCGTGCCTATGCGCTGGGCCTGGGGCACAAGCATGTGCCCGAGATGCAGGCCCGCTGCGGCCTGACTTACCCGCCGCTGTTCGCCCCTTCGGTCATTCCCGCGCATCGCGGCATGTGGGTCGAGGTGCCGCTGCAACTGGGCGCGATGCCGGGCGCGGCCTCGGCCGATGCGTTGCGCGAGGGGCTGGCCGCGTTTTACGAGGGCAGCGCGATCGTGCATGTGGCCCCGGCGGGCGTGCCCGACGAAATGCTGCTGCGCGCTTCGATGGAACCAAGCGATCGGCTGGATCTTTACGTTTTTGCCGGCAAGGACGGGGCGCAGGCGCGCCTGGTGGCCGTGCTCGACAATCTGGGCAAGGGGGCAAGCGGTGCTGCAGTGCAAAGCCTGAACCTGATGGCCGGGCTGGACGAGACGAGCGGGCTGGCATTGTGATTCGCTAGGGGATGGCCCCGCGGCCTGCCTTGAAGGCATGTCGCGGGGCGCCCAAAACGACGCCTGCACAATATTGCAGCAGGACCTGCCGATATTTTGAGCAACCCCTTTCAAAAATCGGGCATCCCACCCCCATCCTGCGTATTGCAGCGCAAAAATCACGGTGGATTGCCCCCAATTCCTAGCTTTTTATCGCGGCGGCTTTGCCCTACACCTTCGGCCACGACTCTGGCACAGATCTTGTTAGGTCTTGCTCAGGGTTTCGGGACGATGTGCCGCCGCACGAGGCAGCGATGGCATATCGCGAGATGTCTGAGGCGGGGGCCTTCGTGCCCCTTGCGGAAAGGGATATTGCAGGCGTGAAGAAGATCGAGGCGATCATCAAGCCGTTCAAGCTCGATGAGGTGAAGGAAGCGCTGCACGAAGTGGGCGTTTCGGGCATCACCGTGACCGAGGCCAAGGGCTTTGGTCGTCAGAAGGGGCATACCGAACTCTATCGCGGTGCCGAATATGTGGTCGACTTCCTGCCCAAGGTGAAACTCGAGGTCGTGGTTGCCGACGAACTGGCCGAGCGCGTCGTCGAGGCGATCGCCTCTGCAGCGCAAACCGGCCGCATCGGCGACGGCAAGATCTTCATCATCCCGGTCGACAACGCCCTGCGCATCCGCACCGGCGAACGCGGCAACGACGCGGTCTGATCCTTCCTTCCAAGGGGATGGTGGCCGGCGTTAGTCCGGTGCCCCCTTTGGACAAGCACCAAGGCTGTGCCCGCGCGGGGGTTCCCGGGCATGGTTCCACTTTCGCTTTGCCCCCAGCCCTGCCCCCGTCGGCTCCCCCCAGGCGCAAGCCTTGGGCCCAGGCGGCGGCACCGGGACTTTTCGGAGAAAAATGGTAATGGCTACTGCAGCAGATATCCTCAAGCGCATCAAGGACGAGGAAATCGAGTGGGTCGATCTGCGCTTCACCGACCCCAAGGGCAAGTGGCAGCACCTGACCATGGTCTCGACGGTGCTGGGCGAGGATGAGCTGGAAGACGGCCTGATGTTCGACGGCTCGTCGATCGAGGGCTGGAAGGCCATCAACGAGTCGGACATGATCCTCAAGCCCGACCTCGACTCGGTCTTCATCGATCCGTTCTCGGCCACCCCGATGCTGATCATCAACTGCGACATCGTCGAGCCCTCGACCGGTGAGCTGTACGGCCGCGATCCGCGCTCGACCGCCAAGCGCGCCGAAGCCTATGTGCAGGCCATCGGCATTGGCGACACCGTGTACGTCGGCCCCGAGGCCGAGTTCTTCCTGTTCGACGACGTCCGTTTCTACGACGGCTACAACGGCAACGGCTTCTCGATCGACGACATCGAGCTGCCGACCAACTCGAACAAGCAGTACG
>DATMUT010000054.1:0-8163 GCA_035563755.1 Novosphingobium sp. | reverse complement strand
AAGCCGAGGCGCGCGCCAGCCTGCCCGCCGGCATCACCGCGAAGGCCACGCTGACATGGCAACGCGCGCGCCTCTCGGCCTATCGCTATACCGACGCCAGCAGCGGCGTGGCAGTGATCGTCGACAACAACGGCCATGTGCCCCAGCGGATGCCCGACATCATGGCCTCGGCCTCGTTGCGCGCGGCGTTGAGGCAAGGGCTGCAAATGGGCGCCGACCTGACCTTCATGGGCCGCCGCTATGCCGACGATGGCAACAGCGTGCGCCTGCCGCCGTTCTTCATGCTCGGGATGGACGCACAGGTCGATCTGGGCCGGCAAACGCGGCTGTCGGGCAGGGTCAGCAATCTGTTCGACACCATCGCGGTCATGCAGGGCGACGCCATCGCCGGGTCGGTTGCGCGGGGGGCGTATGTCGTTGGCCGCGCCCTGCCGGGGCGGACCTTCACCCTGGCGCTGGCACGCAGCTTTTGAACGGCACATCCACTTTGCAGAAGGGGGGGCTGGCCACATCCGGAAGGAAAGTTTCGACCCGCTGGATAATGGCTAAAATGACGGCGCCGTCGGCAGCCGTCACTCAACCCAAACGCGATGGCTGCCATCGCCTTGCTGCTCCAGCCTCATGACCTTGCCAGTAAAACGCTGCGCAATATCGATGGCGGTGAGCAGATGCTGGCTGGGCTTGACGGTGGAGAAGGCCCCGCCGCCCGCAAGCACAAAGGGCAGGATCAACTGATCGGCAAGGTAAGGCCCGGCAAAGGCATCCCCTGCCAGATAGCCCCTCATCCGCGCTGCCGCCGTCTTGCCCAGCCTTTCGGCAGGCACACCCAATTGCCCGAAACCGCTGACGATTTCGGTGGCCTGCTCATAGCGCGCTTCCAGCATTAGGATCACGCCGGGACCTTGATCCTCGGGCAGCTGGCGGATGGCGAAGTCATCATCGGCCCAGTCGGGCAGATCCTTGTGGGCACGCTCCAACATGCGCTGCGGGATTTCGCCCGGCAGCCCGGTGTAGAGCGCTTGCGCGCTGAGCGCCTGCATCACCCCGCGTTCAACGCAGTCGACAGGAGTCAGCGGGGCAGGTGCAATCTCCACCTCGATCCGCCCGCCGCCGCGCGGGTAAAAGCCATGCCGGACCAGACGCGCCGAAACACGCGGCCCCATGCGGTTGATGATGGGCAGGACGCAGCGCTCGATAAAGTCGAACGGCGGGGCTTGCATGTTGTGCGTGCCACCTTCCAGCACCAGCCGAGAGGGGCCATCGGCCAGAAGCAACGGCATCAGCACCGTTTGCAGCACCAGCCCCGTGCTGCCCGCCGTGCCGACGGCAAAGCGGTATTCGCCCGCCTGCGCCTTGCCGGGGCGGAAGGTGAGGTCGCTCGAGCCCACCGTCAGCCCGCTGCACGCGCTGCCGGAAATGGCGGCCGCCGCCTCTACCGCCGTCACATGCTGGCGCATCAGGCCCGGTTTCGACCGTTTGCCGCGAATATTGGTGATGCGGAAGGGCTGGCCAGTCACCAGCGAGAGCGCGCAGGAATTGCGCACCATCTGGCCACCGCCTTCGCCTTCCGATCCGTCGATGATAATCATGTGTTTACAAGGTCCAGAAAGATTTGATTGGCTTGAGCCAGAGCCTCGCCGCCCAGCTTGCGTTCGGGCAATTCGTCGGCGCGGCCCAGCTCTTTGCGGATCAGTTCGTCGAGTTCGGGATAACGCCTTGCATTGCCCAATTCGCGCGTGCGGGCTTTGGCCTCGACCAAGTCATTGACGATGGCCGACAGCGAAGACGAAAGATCGCTCTCCTCCATCAGCCTTTGCAGGTTCATCGCTGGGCGGCGGGCCGGATTCAAACGCAAGGCCCGGATAGCCAGCGCCGGACGCAAGGCGTAGAAGTAGTGCTTGACCGGAATGGCCGCATCACCTTCCAGCCGCCGATCCACCGCCCTCTGGCCGAGATTGGCATAGTGATGGCCAATACCGCGCGGGTCAAAGACGGTATCGGCCAGCGCGGCGATGCGCGCCACCATCGGATGGTCTGCGCGATAACGGATCGGCGAAGCCAGCCATTCGCTCGCGACTGCATTGGACTTCAGCATCAGGGTCAGCAGCTTGCGAATGTCCCAGCCGTTGAGATCGATGTCGTCCTCGATGGGCGTCTCGATCACATCGCGGCCAGCAGACAGGTTGAGATACCAATCACGCGAGCGGACATAGACGAAGCGCACATCATAATCGCTGTCGGGCGAGGGAAAGCCCCAAGCCCGCGAGCCAGATTCCACCGCCAGCAGATAGTGGACGCCCTCGCCCGCCTCGATGGCAGCGAGACGTTGCTCGATATCGGCGCGGACGGCTTTGGGGATGGGATGAGTCATTGGGGCCTCCTGCTGGTCTGCGTAAAAGGCATCAGCCCTTCACGCAGACCACCTGTTTCAACGTATGGACGATCTCGACCAGATCGGCCTGAGCGGCCATCACGGCTTCGATCGGCTTGTAGGCGCGGGGGCTTTCGTCGATCACGCCCACATCCTTGCGGCATTCCACGCCTTGGGTGTCGGCAATATGGTCGGCAAGGCTGACCTGACGCTTGGCTTCATTGCGGCTCATCACGCGGCCTGCGCCATGCGAACAGCTGTGGAAGCTCTCCGCATTGCCAAGGCCGCGCACGATGAAGCTTTTGGCCCCCATCGAGCCGGGGATGATCCCCAGCACACCCTTGGCCGCGCGCACCGCCCCCTTTCGGGTGACGAGCACGTTTTCGCCGAAGTGGTTCTCGCGCGTTACATAGTTGTGATGGCAATTCACCGCCTCCAACTCGGCCTCGAAGGGTTTGGCAATCTGGCCCCGCAAGGCGGCGATGACATTGGCCATCATCA
Organism: Novosphingobium sp.; assembly: GCA_035563755.1. Lineage (GTDB taxonomy): Bacteria > Pseudomonadota > Alphaproteobacteria > Sphingomonadales > Sphingomonadaceae > Novosphingobium. Next base: position 5,291 of record DATMUT010000054.1, on the reverse strand, counting down.
TCCGTCGGTTGAGCGCTGCAAAATCCTGCGCCCAGCCCACCGCCTCGACATAATCGTCGAAATGGTCGGTGCCTTCGGGGAAATAGGCCAGATCCTCGTCGGGCAGGTTGATGTGCCACTTGCGCATGTCCTGCTTGGCCAGCTCGATGAAGAACGTGCCGATGGCATTGCCCACGCCGCGTGAGCCGGAATGCAGCATCACCCACACCCGCGCCTCGGTGTCGAGGCACAGTTCGATGAAGTGATTGCCAGTGCCCAGCGTGCCCAGATGCGTGAGGTTATTGGTGTTCTTCAGGCGGGGAAATTGCGCGCAAATCCGCTCGAAGCGCACCGCCAGCGTGGCCCATGCCTCGACAATGGCGGGCGGCGGGTTGCCCCATGATCCGTGGTCGCGCTTGCCGCGCCCCACGCTGCGCCCATGGGGCACGGCAGCCTCGATGGCGCTGCGGATGCCCTCTAGGTTGTCGGGCAGGTCATGCGCCATCAGCGAGGTGCGCGCCGCCATCATGCCGCAGCCGATGTCCACGCCCACGGCCGCCGGGATCACCGCGCCGCGCGTGGGAATCACCGAGCCGACCGTAGCCCCGATGCCGACATGCACATCGGGCATGGCGGCCACGTGCTTGAAGATGAAGGGCATCTGCGCCGCGCGCCTCAGTTGCTCGCGGGCCTTGTCGTCCACGGGCACGCCGCGCGTCCACATCTTGATCGGCACGCCGCCTTCAACATTCTGGAATTCGTAAGTCGTGTCAGCCATATAGGCCTCCTGGAATTGCATACTGGTACCGGCAGCAAGGTTTGGCGAGACGCGGTCCTGAAACTACGTCCCAGCGGCGGGGGACACGGCCTGCGCCGCCTCCGACATGGCGGCGAGCTGCGCCAGCTTGGCCTCTGGGGCAAAAGCATAGGCCACGCCACCGGCCTGATTGACCGCATCGGCGCGCGACCAGACCCTGGTGGTCAGCGATGCAAACAGGCTTTGGTTGGCCATGGCGAAAATCCTTGCGCTGGGCGGGCTTCGGGGCGGCCAGCCCATTCTGGCCGCCCCACTTACCGCTTGCCTGCCGGGCTGTTCGACTGACCCGGCGCCAAGGTGAAAGCATCGGGCGTGCCAGTTTTGGGCTGTGCGGCCGATAAATTCGTTAAAATACTGAATTTTAGTGAAATAAAAATTTCCACGGCTGACACATGCGGAGTTTGCCATGCATACGGCCGCATATTTGTATCCCAAGATATAAGCTGATATAAATTCAGCGCATGAAGCCCACCACCGTCATCAGCTTTCTCGGCTCCACGCTGGATGCCGCCAAATTCGGCCCTTCGCGCTGGATGAAGTGGCGGCCATCGGTGGGCCTGTGCATGCACGAGGATTTGCGCGTGGATCGCTTCGTGATGATCCATGGCAATCTGCACAGTCGCCTCGCTGAGTATGTGGCGCAGGATATTGCTTCGGTTTCGCCCGAAACGCGGGTCGAGCGGCATATCCTCGACTTCAGGGATGCCTGGGATTTCGAGGAGGTCTATGGCAAGCTGCTCGACCTTGCGCGCGCGCTGGCGCTGGACCCCGATGCCGAGGATGTGCTGGTCCACATCACCACCGGCACGCATGTGGCGCAAATCTGCCTGTTCCTGCTGACCGAGGCGCATTACCTGCCCGGGCGCCTGCTGCAGACCCAGCCAAAGCGCGGAACCACCGAGGCGGCCGGCACGTGGAGCGTGATCGACCTGGACCTGTCGCGCTATGACAGCATCGCCACGCGCTTTGCCAGTGAAAGCGCCGAGAGCTCGTCTTTCCTCAAATCAGGGATCGAGACGCTCAACCCCGCTTTCAACGCCCTGATCGACGAGATCGAGCAGGTTGCCAGCCGCACCCGCGCGCCAATCCTGCTGATGGGGCCAACTGGCGCGGGCAAGAGCCAGCTTGCGCGGCGGATCTTTGAACTCAAGAAGCTCAAACGCCAGATGGCGGGCAGCTTTGTCGAAGTGAACTGCGCCACCCTGCGGGGCGACAGCGCGATGTCCGCGCTGTTTGGCCACAAGAAGGGGGCCTTCACCGGCGCGGCGACGGATCGCCCCGGATTGCTGCGCAGCGCCGATGGCGGGATGCTGTTCCTCGACGAAATCGGCGAGTTGGGCCTCGACGAGCAGGCGATGATCCTGCGCGCCATCGAGGACAAGCGCTTCCTGCCCGTGGGCGCCGACCAGGAGACGCAGAGCGAATTTCAGCTGATCGCGGGGACCAACCGCGATCTGGCCGCCTGCGTGGCGGCGGGCACGTTCCGCGAGGACTTTTACGCCCGGCTCAATCTATGGACTTTCGCGCTGCCCGGCCTTGCCGAGCGGCGCGAGGATATCGCCCCCAACCTCGACTACGAACTGGACCGCCATGCCGAGCGCGAGGGCGAGCGGGTGACGTTCAACAAGGAGGCGCGGGCCGACTATCTGGCGTTCGCCATGTCGCCAGCCGCGCGCTGGCAGGGCAATTTCCGCGATCTGGCGGCCAGCGTCACCCGCATGGCCACCTTTTCCCCCAAGGGGCGCATCGATGTTCAGGTCGTGACCAAGGAGATTGAGCGGCTCAAACGCCTGTGGGCCGATGGCGCGGCGGATGGCGATCGGCTGGAACGCTGGCTTCCGCCCGAAGCTCTGGCCGATCTCGACCCGTTTGACCGCGTGCAATTGGCCTTTGTGGTGGAAGTCTGCGCCACGTGCCGCTCGTTGTCCGAGGCGGGGCGCAAGCTCTTCGCTGCCTCGCGCCAGAAGCGGGCCAGCACCAATGATGCCGACCGACTGCGCAAATATCTGGCACGGTTTGGGCTGGGGTGGGAGGAAATCAGGGCGCCATAGTGATCAATTGCGCAAGCCGTACACCCTTCCGCCATGACCGAATCTGGCTATTATCTGGAAGCTTCTCGCCCGACCCTGAGCCAAGCCCAATACGGCAACGCGCGCCTCATCCGCGACCACCTCGATGCGCTGAAATTCAACGAAGGGATTGCCTCCACCGATGGTGCCCAGCGCAGGGCTGGCCAGACTTGGCGGCGGCGACGAAAAATTGTGCAAAATCAGCGGCGCAAAGGCCCTGAAAAGCAATCAGGCGAGACGCGTCGCCCTTGAGGTAATTGCCCATGCAATCTGGGCATGAACACAGGTAAACAAGAAGTAATTTTTGCTGCGGGCGGATGCTACACGCATGGCCTTCTCCTTTCCCTGCCTTAAAAACAGGCCAGTATTGGCCGGGCGGGCCACTAATTCAGATTGACATTGCCGAAAAGCCACTCAAATATAACAAGAATTCTTGCCAGAGACATTGCTTGAAAACCATATTGTTCATTTGTAGCCAGAACCGCCTGCGCAGCCCGACGGCCGAGCAGGTGTTCGCCGATTATCCGGGGCTGGAGGTCTCTTCCGCAGGCACGAACCACGATGCGGAAAACCCGCTGACCGCTGAATTGGTGTCATGGGCCGACATCATCGTGGTGATGGAAAAGCAGCATCGCGCCAAATTGCAACGCCGGTTCCGCGCGGCTCTGCGCGGGCAACGTATCATCTGCCTCGATATCCCGGACGACTACGCCTTCATGCAGCAGGAACTGGTGGCGTTGCTCAAGACACGCATGGCGCGACATTTGCCACCAGTATAAGGCAAAAACCGGGCCCTGGACGGCCCAGGAAGTTCCGCTGTGGATGCCCGCTCTCGCCCGGCCAGCGCTCAGGCTCGCAACCGTGTCGGCTCGATCGCTCAAGGCCAATCATCGCAGCCCCATGCGATCCATCTTCTTCAGCAGGCCACCGCGCGAGAGTCCCAGCTCTCGCGCGGTATGCGTATGGTTGTGGCCAGTGCGTTCCAGCGCTTCCATAATGCGCCTGCGCTCCAGGGCGGCCACTTCCTCCTCCAGTGTCTGCGGCTGCTGCACGGTTTGAACGGGTTCGCCAGATCCGGTCGCAAAGGCCAGATCCTCCACCTCGATCAAGAGCCCCTGCCCCAGCGCGGCCGCGCATTCCACCGCGGCGCGTAATTCACGCACATTACCAGGCCATGGTCGCCCGGCGATCCACGTCAGAGCATCGGGCGAGAAGCGGGCCCGATCGGAAACACGCCTCAGGAAGATTTGCGCCAGCAGAGCCTTGTCCGCCCCTCGCTCATCCAGCCGTGGTGGAGATAACACCACGCCTTTCAGCCGGTAATAAAGGTCCTCGCGGAACGCGCCATCGCCCACCGCGGCGGCCAGATCGCGATGCGTGGCCGCGACGATGCGGACATCGGCGCGGCGCATCTCGCGCCCGCCCACTGGCTGATAGGTGCCATCGGCCAGAAAACGCAGCAGCTTGACCTGCATCGCAGGCGGCATCTCGCCGATTTCGTCGAGGAACAGCGTGCCGCCATGCGCCACTTCAACAAGGCCAGCGCGGTCGGTGTGGGCACCGGTAAAGCTGCCCTTTAGATGCCCAAACAGCTCGCTTTCCAGCAGTTCTGCCGGAACCGCTCCGCAATGCACCGGCACCAGCGGGCCGTGACTGCGCGCAGAGGCAGCGTGGATGGCGCGGGCCACCAATTCCTTGCCCGTGCCGCTGGGCCCCAGCACCATCACCGGCAGGTTGGTGGGCGCCACGCGGCGGATCAGCGCCCGCAGCGCCACCATCGGCGGTGACTGCCCGATCAGCCCCATATCCTCTGCCGCCTCGTCCCGCGCGCGCAAGGCCGCCAGTTCCTGCGCCAGCCTTGCCCGCTCCACCGCGCGGGCCACCACCACCTTCAGCAGATCGGGATCAACCGGCTTGGCAAGGAAATCCCAAGCCCCCGCCTCGATCGCCTGCATGGCCAGCGCCTGATCGGCATGGCCGGTCATCACCACCACCGGCGCAGGGGCAAAGGCGGGGATCAACGCAATGCCCCCTTGCGGATCGTGATGCGGCGGCATTGCCAGATCAAGCAGCACCACATCGGGCCGCGCCCGCGCAAAAGCGGCAAGAGCACCATCGCCATCGCCCACGGTCATCACCTCATGCCCCTGCGCGCGCAGCCAGCCTGCGGTCAGGCGCTGAAAGGCAGGCTCATCATCGGCCAGCAGGATCATGCACTTTCCCCGAATGTCAGGCGAAAACAGGTGTTCCAGCCCGCGCGCCGGGCCAGAGTGGCAGTGCCGCCATGCGCCTCCATGATGCGACGCACGATGGCCAACCCCAGCCCCGTGCCGCCGGGGCGGCGCGAGACAAACGGCTTGAACAGGCTCTCGGCAATGTCTGGCGTGATGCCGGGGCCGTTGTCGCACACATCGATGCTGCACCTT
>DATMUT010000053.1:0-3909 GCA_035563755.1 Novosphingobium sp. | reverse complement strand
GCGCAGCGCTGCTCTCGGCCATGGCGGGCGCGCTGGTGGCGGCCATGACGGTGCTGGGCCGGTGGGACAGGCTGGCGCTGGCGCTGGGCTTGCTGGGGCTGGCAGGGGGGCTGTGGCTGCTGGCATGGCACCATTTGCGCGCCCGCGCGGCGCAGGGGCGTCAGGCCATGTATCCGGTCGCGCTGCTGGGGCAAAGGGCGCTGTGGACGGGCACGCTGATGACGGTGTGCTATGCCTCGGCCAACGGCAGCTTTCTGGTGATTTTCAACGTGGGCCTGCAACATGGCCGGGGTCACTCCGCCTTCGAGGCAGGGTTGCTGCATCTGCCCTTCAGCCTGGGAGTAATGGCCGGGGTCACGCTGCTGGCCCGGCGCTGGCTGGTGCGGCATGGGCGGCGCGTGCTGGCAGGCGGCGCGGTGCTGGCGGCGCTGGGCGGCTCGGCGGTGATGACGGTGCTGGCCATGCGCGGATGGCCGGTGGCCTGGGCGCTGCCTGCCATCGTGGTGGCAGGTGTGGGCGTTGGCCTTACCTCCAGCTCGGTTGCGCCGGTCACGCTGGCCTGGGTCGATGTGCGCCACGCCGGCATGGCGGCGGCCACCTTGCGGCTGGGGCAGCAGGTGGGGGCGGCGCTGGGCAGCGCGGTCATCGTGCGGCCCTATTTCGCACAGCAGGGCAGCGTGTCGGGCGGCAGCAGCCATTGGGGCGAGATCGCCGCGATCGCACCCTTGCTGGCCTTGCTGGGGCTGGCGGCGCTTCTGGCGCTCACCCTGCCGCTGCCGTTGTTTCCGCCGCCCGGTGGGGCCGCGCGCCGGTAACGGCGGCACAAGCTCACCATTGCTGTGGCCGGCCTTGGCCCCTATGCAGGACGTATGACAACCATCCGGGATGTAGCGCAAAGATCGGGCATTTCGATCAAGACCGTCTCGCGCGTCATCAACGGCGCCGATACGGTGCGCCCCAACATACGCGCCAAGGTCGAGCAGGCCATCCGCGAGCTGAACTATCGCCCGGCGCTGGCCGCGCGCCAGCTGGCCACGGGGCGCTCGCTCGTCATCGTCATGCTGGTGCCCGATGTGGCGCATTGGTATTATTCGCGGCTGCTGCTGGCCGCGGCACAGGCCTGCAAGGCGATCGGCTATCATCTGGTGGTCGAGCCGTTCCGTTCGGAAAAGCTGGAATGCGACGCCAATTGGTCGCTGGCGCTCACCTGCAATGCCGATGCGGTGATCGTGCCCCCGCCATGGTCGGACGATGCCCGCATGCTGGCCGCGCTCGAGGGGCTGGGCCTGCCCACGGTGCGGATTGCCGGGCGGCGGCAGGGCTATGGCGACATCGTCGAGGTGCATGACCGGCAGGTCTCGCGCGAGGTGGTCGAGCACCTGATCGCGCAAGGGCACAGCCGCATCGCCATGATCGCCCCGCCCGGCACCGCCATGGCCTCGGAAGAGCGCCACCTGGGCTATCGCGACGCGATGGCGGCGGCCGGGCTCGAGGTGCCCGATCCTTTCGTGGTGCGCGGCACGATGCTGTTCCAGAGCGGGGCCGAGGCGTTGCAGCAACTCATGGCGCTGCCGGTGCGGCCAACGGCTGTCTTTGCGGTGAATGACGAATGCGCGCTGGGCGCAATGACCGCAGCCTTGCGGCTGGGGTTTCGCGTGCCGCAAGACCTGGCCTTCGCCGGCTTCGACAATTCCGCGCAAAGCCGCTCGGCCTATCCGGCGCTGACCACGGTCGAGCAGCCGATCGAGGCTATCGCCCAGGCCGCCGTGGCTTTGGCCACAGGCCGCGAGGCCGGACAGGAAGACTTTACCCCCCGGCTGATCCTGCGCGAGTCCAGCCTGAAACCGGGATAACGCCCGACAAAATACAACCAGTTGTATTTTTTGTTGACGATAATTCCTCCGGTAGTATTTCTAGGCACCGGAGCGGCAATCGCCCGACAGGAGAGGACCATCACGCCCGCCTTGCAGATGCCTGCACGGGCCGGCACCCCTTGCCTGCCCGGCCACACCGTCGCCCTGCCCTTCTGACCGCCGGGTGGCACACCGCCCGGTCTCGCACCGGACACACTGCCATGCCTTTGCCCCGAAAAGCGCCCCTTGCCCGTTTCTTGCCCGCCCAGCGCCTGCTGGCCAGCGCGGCAACCTTTGCCGCCTTGGCCATGGCGCCCCATGCAGCGCTGGCCCAGGCCGCACCCGCGCCGGCGGCCCCCGCTCCGGCAAACGAAGCCCCCGCGCATCCGCGCAACATCATCTTCGTGCTGGTCGACGACCTGCGCTTTGACGGCATGGGCTTTTTGCAGGCGCCCGGCCTGCTGCACACGCCCAACATCGACCGCATGGCGCGCGAGGGCAGCTATTTCCCCAATGGCGTGACCACCTCGTCGCTGTGCAGCCCGGCGCGCGCCACCATCCTGACCGGCATGACCGCGCGCAACCACGGCGTGGTCGACAACAACAATTCCAGCGAAGAGGGCCTCACCTTCTTCCCCGCCTATTTGCAGCAGGCCGGCTATCAGACCGCCTTTATCGGCAAGTGGCACATGGGCAACGACACCGATGGCCCGCGCGCCGGCTTCAACAAATGGATCAGCTTCAAGGGGCAGGGGCACTACTACCCCACCACCGACCTGACGCCCGCCGCCATCGCCCGCGGCGAGGTGAACATGCTGAACGTGGACGGCAAGGAGGTGCCCCAGAAGGGCTACATCACCGACGAGCTGACCGATTACGCCATGAACTGGCTGACAAAAGAGCGCGACCCGAAAAAGCCCTTCTTCCTCTATCTGAGCCACAAGGCGGTGCATTCCGACCCGCTGCCCCCGCCGCGCTATGCCCATCAGTACGACAAGGCGCAGTTTACCCTGCCCGCCAGCGCCGCCAACACGCCCGAAAACTACAAGGGCAAGCCGCGCTGGGTCTATGACCAGCGCAACACCTGGCATGGCATCGACTTCTTCTACAACTCCGACATGAAGATGACGGACTACCTGAAGTATTACTACGGCACGCTCTCGGCGGTGGACGACAGCCTGGGGCGGATCTTCGCCTACCTCAAGGCCAACCATCTGGAGAAGGACACGCTGGTAGTCTTTACCAGCGACAACGGCTTCCAGATCGGCGACCATGGCCTCATCGACAAGCGCACCGCCTATGAGGCATCGGTGCGCGTGCCGCTGGTGATGTGGGAGCCGGGCACCGTGCCGGCGGGCGCCGTCAATACCGGCCGCGTGCGCGGGCTCGATTTCGCGCCCACCTTCCTCGACATTGCCGGCATGCGCAAAATGCCCCGCCAGTTCGAGGGGCAGGACGCCTGGGGCCTGATTACCGGCAAGGTCGCCCCGGCCAACTGGCACCCCAGCGACTTCATCTACGAATATTACTGGGAGTGGACCTTCCCCGAAACGCCCACGACCTTTGCCATCACGCGGGGCAACATCAAGTACATCCAGTACCACGGCATCTACGACCGCGACGAGCTGTACGACATTGCCGCCGACCCCACCGAGATGCACAATCTGGCCGAGGACCCGGCGCATCTGGCCGACAAGATCGCGCTGCGCACGGCCCTGTACCAGCAGCTGGCCAACAGCGCGGGCAAGCACCAGATCCCCTTCACGCAGCGCCTGTCGATCGGCTCGGTGCGGCGCATGAAGGGCGGCACCGGCCCTGCCCCATTCCCCGAGGAATGGCTGGTCGAGCCCAACCGTGTCGATCGCATGGACGACATCCTGCCCGACACGATGGCCAAGCAGGCCGCGCATGACGCGGGCCATCCCTATATGAATGCCCCCACCGTGGATCAGCAGTTCAAGCAGATCCCCGCCAAGTAAGCGCGAGAAAGGGGGGAGTGGGCCAACCACTCCCCCCTTTCTCATGCCTGCCTGCTGCGGCGGGAGGCGCCTTGCCG
>DATMUT010000052.1:0-3755 GCA_035563755.1 Novosphingobium sp. | reverse complement strand
GAGGTCATTGGCGCAGAAGCGCTCGCGGCGATTGCGGCGGCAGGGGATCTTGATGCGGTCGAGGCCCTGCGCGTGGCGTTTCTGGGCAAGCAGGGCTCGATCTCGGGCCTGCTCAAGACGCTGGGCGCGATGAGCCCCGAGGAGCGGCAGAGCACCGGCCCGCGCATCCATGCGCTGCGCGAGGGCGTGACGACCGCGCTGGCTGAGCGCAAGGCAGGCCTTGAGGCCGCCGCGCTCGAGGCGAAGCTGGCGGCCGAGACGGTCGACCTGTCGCTGCCCGCGCCGCAGGCGCCGCGCGGCAGCATCCACCCGGTTTCGCAGGTGATGGACGAGCTGGCCGAGATCTTTGCCGATCTGGGCTTTGCCGTGGCCACCGGCCCCGAGATCGAGGACGACTGGCACAATTTCACCGCGCTCAACATGCCCGAGAGCCATCCCGCGCGCGCGATGCACGACACTTTCTATCTGCCTGACCTGACAGCAGAGGGCCGCGAGATGGTGCTGCGCACGCACACCAGCCCGGTGCAGATCCGCGCCATGTTGGCCGCCGGTGGCGACAAGCCGCTGCGCATCATCGCGCCGGGCCGGGTCTATCGCAGCGATTCCGACGCCACTCACACCCCCATGTTCCATCAGGTCGAGGGGCTGGTGATCGGCAAGGACATCCATCTGGGGCACCTGAAATGGACGCTCGAGACGATGCTGAAGGCGTTCTTCGAGCGCGACGATATCGTCCTGCGCCTGCGCCCCAGCTACTTCCCCTTCACCGAACCCAGCGTCGAGGTCGACACCGGCTACTCGTGGGTCGACGGGCGCCGCGTGGTGGGTGGTAGCGGCGATGCGCCGGGCCATTCGTGGATGGAACTGCTGGGTTCGGGCATGGTCAATGCCCATGTGCTGCGCAGCGGCGGCTATGATCCGGCGCAGTGGCAGGGTTTTGCCTTTGGCGTGGGCGTCGATCGCCTGGCCATGCTGAAATACGGGATGAACGATTTGCGTGCCTTCTTCGATGGCGATGCCCGCTGGCTGTCGCATTACGGCTTCTCCGCGCTCGACGTGCCGACGCTGTCGGGCGGCGTTGGTGTGCAGGCATAAGGGGTAGGCACGATGAAATTCTCTCTTTCGTGGCTCAAGGCCCATCTCGACACCGATGCTACCGTCGAGCAGATCGCGGCCCGGCTGAACGCCATCGGCCTGGAAGTGGAAGGCGTGGAAGACCCGGCCGACAAGCTGAAGGGCTTTCGCGTCGCACGCATCCTGACCGCCGACCGGCATCCCAATGCCGACAAGCTGCAGGTGCTGAGCGTCGATACCGGCGATGGCGCTCCGCTTCAGGTGGTGTGCGGCGCGCCCAACGCGCGCGCGGGCCTTGTGGGCGTGCTTGGCCTGCCGGGCGCGGTGGTGCCGGCCAATGGTATGGTGCTCAAGGTGGCCGCGGTGCGCAGCGTCGAATCGAACGGCATGATGTGCTCGCTGCGCGAGCTGGAATTGGGCGATGGCCACGAGGGCATCATCGAACTGCCCGAGGGCGCGCCGGTGGGCATGGCTTTTGCCGAATATCACGGCGCCGATCCGGTGTTCGACATCGCCATCACGCCTAACCGCCCCGACTGCATGGGCGTTTACGGCATCGCGCGCGATCTGGCGGCGGCGGGCCTGGGCACGCTGAAGCCGATTGCCGCGCCGGGCATCGCTGGCACCTATCCCTGCCCGGTCGAGATCCGCACCGAGGATGCCGAGGGCTGCCCGGCCTTCTATGGCCGCACCATCAAGGGCGTGACGAATGGCGCCAGCCCCGAATGGCTTCAGGCGGCGCTCAAGGCGGCCGGTCAGCGGCCGATCTCGGCGCTGGTCGACATCACCAATTATGTGATGCTGACCTATGGCCGCCCGGCCCATGCCTATGATCTGGCCAAGCTGAGCGGCGCGGTGGTCGCCCGCCGGGCGCAGGCGGGCGAGGTCTGCCTGGCGCTCAACGGCAAGGAATATGCGCTGGACGAGAGCATGACCGTGATTGCCGATGCGGCAGGCGTGCATGACATTGCCGGCATCATGGGTGGCGAGCATTCGGGCTGCGCCGAGGGCACAACCGATGTCCTGCTCGAAATCGCCTATTTCACGCCCGAGCGCATTGCCGCCACGGGCCGCAAGCTGAACCTGACGAGCGACGCGCGCAGTCGTTTTGAGCGCGGGGTGGACCCGAGCTTCCTCGACACCGGTCTCGATCTGCTCACCGGCCTCGTGCTCGACATTTGCGGCGGCGAGGCGAGCGAGGTGGTGCGGGCCGGCACGGCGCCTGTGGCAAACAAGGTCGTGGCCTATGACCCGTCGCTGGCGCAATCGCTGGGCGGCGTGACGATTGCCCCCGCCGAGCAGCAGCGCATCCTCGAGGCGCTGGGCTTTGCGGTGGATGCCGATTTTGCTGTTGGCGTGCCTGGCTGGCGCCCCGACATCGACGGCGCGGCCGATATCGTCGAGGAGGTGGTGCGTATCCACGGGCTCGACAATGTGGCCAGCGTGCCGCTGCCGCGCGCCGATGGCGTGGCCCGCCCCACGGCGACCCCGGTGCAGAAGCTGGAGCGGCGCCTGCGCCGTGCCGCTGCCGCGCGCGGGCTGAACGAGGCGGTGACCTGGTCGTTCCTGCCCGTGGCCGAGGCAACGCATTTCGCCGGCGAGGGCGCCTTGTGGGCGCTTTCGAACCCGATCAGCGAGGATATGAAGGCGATGCGCCCCAGCCTGCTGCCGGGGCTGCTGATGGCCGTGCGGCGCAATCTGGACCGGGGGGCAGCCGGGCTGCGCCTGTTCGAGATTGGCCGGCGTTACCTGCGCGGGGCCGATGGGCGCAGCGACGAGAAGCTGACGCTGGCGGTGGTGCTGGCGGGCGAGAAGGCCCAGCGCAACTGGGCCAGTGGTAAAGCTGTCGGCTTCGACGCCTTCGATGCCAAGGCCGAGGCGCTGGCGCTGCTGGCCGAGGCGGGCGCGCCGGTCGACAATCTGCAGATCATGGGCGAGGCCGGGGCGCAGTTCCACCCCGGCCAGTCGGCTACGCTGCGGCTGGGGCCCAAGAATGTGCTGGCCCGCTTTGGCGTGCTGCATCCCGCCACGCTCAAGGCTTTCGATATCGATGCGCCGGTGGCTGTGGTCGAGATCTATCTCGATGCGATCCCGGCGAAGAAGGGCGCAGCAGGTTTTGCCCGCGTGAATTACGCCCCGCCGGCGCTTCAGGCGGTCAACCGCGACTTTGCCTTCCTGCTGCCGGCCGAGAAGGCTGCGGGCGACCTGCTGCGCGCGGTGCGCAATGCCGACAAGGCCAACATTGTCGACGCGCGCATCTTCGATGATTTCCGCGGCGCCGGTGTGCCCGAGGGGCAGAAGTCGATCGCCATCGAGGTAACGCTGCAACCCGTTGAAAAATCCTACGCCGAGGCCGATCTCAAGGCCATCAGCGAGAAGGTGACTGCCGCTGCCGCAAAGCAGGGGGCAACGCTGCGCGGCTGACCGGGCGAAAGGAACAGGACTTGGCCGACGAACTGATCGCGATTGCATCGAAGGGCGCATCGCCCGGTCTGTCGGCCAGGATCCACCCGCTTGGCGCGGAATTGTGGTCGCTGGCCGATGGCCAGGGCCGCGAATACATGACTGATGCCGATCCGGCCTTCTGGACGGGCCATGCCCCTTTGCTGTTCCCCATCGTTGGCGGGCTGAATGGCGGGCAATATAGGCTGGGTGAGCGCAGCTACGAGCTGGCCCGCCAT
>DATMUT010000051.1:0-6437 GCA_035563755.1 Novosphingobium sp. | reverse complement strand
GGCAGGCGGCGCGAGGGCAGGTGGCGCATCGGCGCGCCAGCCTTGCCAATAGCGCCGGGATTGCGCTGGGCGGGGCTTATCTGGGCGATCTCACGCGGCCGGGGCTGGCGCTTTATGGCGGTGTTCCGCGCGGCGAACTGGCCGGGCTCATCCGGCAGGTCGCCTTTCCGCAGGCGGCTGTGTTGCAGGTGCGTCACGTGAGCGCAGGCACTGCGCTGGGCTATAACGCGACTTTCGTAGCGCCTCGGCCAATGCGCATCGGTACGATCGCGCTGGGCTATGCCGACGGTTATCTGCGCTGCTGGTCGGGCGTGGGGGCGATGCGCGGGCCGGGCGGCGAGGCGCTGCCGGTGCTGGGCCGGGTGAGCATGGACCTGACCATTATCGACCTGTCGGATGCGCCGGCCGTGGCAGAGGGCGACCTGGTGCGGGCCTGTTACGACCTGCCGGGGGCAGCGGCTGCTTCGGGCCTTTCGCAGTATGAACTGCTCACTTTGCTCGGTCGTCGGTTTTCGCGCACAAAATAATGCGTTTACCTCATGTCGCTGCGCAGCATTTTGTTGCGCCGCACGAGGGTGGAGTGGTAGCCTCTTTGCCGGATAGGGAGGAGAGAGGACCATATGTCAGATTCCACCGAGGCCCCTTCGTCAGCGGCAGGAAGCAGCGGCGCGGCCAGCGTGATCATCAAGAAATACGCCAACCGCCGCCTGTATAATACCCAGTCGTCGAGCTACATCACGCTTGACCACCTGGCCAAGATGACGCGCGAGGGGATCGAATTTCGTGTGCTGGACGCCAAGTCGGGCACCGACATCACGCATCAGATCCTCACGCAGATCATCATGGAGGAAGAGGCTAGTGGCGAGCAGATGCTGCCCGTCAACTTTCTGCGTCAGCTGATCAGCATGTACGGCAATTCGATGCAGTCGCTCATCCCGCATTATCTGGAAGCGTCGATGGACCAGTTCCGCGCCAACCAGATGAAGCTGCGCAAAGCCTTCGAGGACAGCATCGAGAGCAATCCGCTGGCCCGTCTGGCGCAGCAGAACATTGCCATGTTCCAGGCTGCCGCCGCCGCCTTCATGCCGCAGGATGGCGCTCAGCCTCCCGCCAAGGGCATGGACAAGCCCGCCGATGCCGCCCCTGTGGCGCAGTCCTCGGCAGGCGATGAACTGGCCATCCTGCGCGAGCAGATGCTGGCCATGCAGAAGAAGCTGGACAAGCTGGTAAAGTAAGCCGTTCGGGCGGGGATGCTCCCCGCCCGCGCCGCAAGAGGCGGCCCGGCAAAGGCCCCCCCGCAGTCGTTGCGTAGCGCTTGCCGCTAGGCCACCTTGCCGCTAACGCACGGGGCATGACTCAGAAAGCCCAGAACACCAAGATCCGCCACGCCCTCACCGTCAAGCGCGACGAGGATTTCGCGCAGTGGTATCAGCAGGTCATTTCCGAGGCCGAGATGGCCGAGGAAAGCGGCGTGCGCGGCTGCATGGTGATCAAGCCCTGGGGCTACGGCATCTGGGAGCGCATCCAGAAGATCATGGACGCCCGTATCAAGGACGCCGGCGTCGACAACTGCTATTTCCCGCTGTTCATCCCGCTGTCCTATTTCTCGAAAGAGGCTGACCACGTCGAGGGTTTTGCCAAGGAAATGGCGGTTGTCACGCATCACCGCCTGATCGCTGACGGCAAGGGCGGCCTTGTGCCCGACCCCGAGGCCAAGCTGGAAGAACCGCTGATCGTGCGGCCCACCAGCGAGACGGTGATTGGCGCTGCCATGGCGCGCTGGGTGCAGTCGTGGCGCGACCTGCCGCTGATGGTCAACCAGTGGGCCAACGTCGTGCGCTGGGAAATGCGCACGCGCATGTTCCTGCGCACCAGCGAGTTCCTGTGGCAGGAAGGGCATACGGCCCATGCCGACCGCGACGATGCGATGAGCGAGACGCTGCGCGCGCTCGAGATGTATCGCGACTTTGCCGAGAACGTGCTGGCCATGCCGGTGATCGCCGGCGAGAAGCCCGAGAACGAGCGCTTCCCCGGCGCTGTTGCCACCTACAGCATCGAGGCGATGATGCAGGACGGCAAGGCGCTGCAGGCGGGCACCTCGCATTATCTGGGCACCGGTTTTGCCGAGGCGGCCGGCATCCGCTATCAGGACAAGGAAGGGCAGCAGGCGCTGGCCCACACCACCAGCTGGGGCGTGTCGACCCGCATGATCGGTGGCGTCATCATGACGCATGGCGACGATGATGGCCTGCGCGTGCCGCCGGCCATCGCGCCGCATCAGATCATCATCCTGCCGATGCTGCGCGACGACGAGGGCGACGCGGCGCTGCTGGCCTATTGCGAGGAGCTGCGCCGCGATCTGGCAAAGCTCGATGTCATGCGCGAGCCGGTGCGCGTGCTGCTCGACAAGCGGCCCGGCAAGGCGACGCAAAAGCGCTGGGCCTGGGTCAAGAAGGGCGCGCCGATCATACTGGAAATTGGCGGTCGCGATGCCGCCGGGGGCATGGTCAGCGCGCTGCGCCGCGACCGCATCTGGCGCGAGGATGGCAAGACCAACTTCGCACCGATGGAGCGCGACGCTTTCATCGCCGCCGCCACCGCCGAGCTGGAGAGCATTCAGGCCAGCCTGCATGCCGAAGCTACCGTCCGGCGCGATGCCAATATCGTGCGCGGCATCACCACGCTTGATGGTCTGGCGCAGCATTTCAGTGACGATGCCCGTTATCCCGGCTGGGTCGAGATGGCATGGAGCCGGCCGACCGGCGCCGCGCTCGACAAGGTGGTCGAGCAGTTGAAGGCGCTCAAGCTGACGATCCGCAACACACCGCAGCATGGCCCCGCGATCG
The DNA here is from genome assembly GCA_035563755.1 of Novosphingobium sp. GTDB lineage: Bacteria > Pseudomonadota > Alphaproteobacteria > Sphingomonadales > Sphingomonadaceae > Novosphingobium. The sequence continues at coordinate 3,591 of DATMUT010000051.1, read as the reverse complement.
AGGGCACCTGCCCCTTCACCGGCGCGCCGGCGGTGGAGCGGATCTACGTTGCGCGGGCCTACTGAGTTGGGCGGCCCCGACGACACGCAAGGCGACGACAAGCGCCCCCGCAAGCTGCTGAGCCGCGTGGCCCCCGGCAAGGGCGGCGCTGGCAAGGGCGCTGCCGGCAGAGGCGGTGCAGGCCGGAGTGGAGCAGGCAAGGCAAGCACCCCGCGCAAGCCCGCCAGCGCCGCGGCCAAAGCCAAGGGGATGCCGCGCGGCCTGCCGCAAGGCCTGCCCTCGGCGCAGCAGGTGCTCGACCTCATCGCCAATGCCGAGGGCGAGGTTGGCAAGCGCGAGATCGCCAAGGCTTTTGGGCTCAAGGGCAATGAGAAGATCCAGCTCAAGGCGCTGCTGCGCGACATGGCCGACGAGGGCCTGATCGACGGCAAGCGCACCGCCTATCACCGCATGGGCGGCGTGCCCAAGGTGACCGTGCTGCGCGTGGTCGAGATCGAGGATGGCCAGCCCATCGGCGTGCCCGACAAGTGGGAGCCGGACGAGGCCTCGCAGCCACCCAAGATCCGCATTGTCGAGATGAAGGGCAGCGCGAAGAAGGGGCCGCAGGTCAAGGGCATCGGCGCGCTCAAGCCCGGCGACCGGGTGCTGAGCCGCACCGAGGAGACCGAGAGCGGCTGGATCGCGCACCCGATGAAGAAGCTGCCGGCGGCCGCCGAGCAGGTGATGGGCGTGGTCGAGATCGACGGGGCGGGCAAGGCATGGCTGGCCCCTGTCGACAAGCGCGAGCGCCATGCGGTGCCCATTTCCGACCTTGGCGGGGCCGAGGAGGGCCTGCTGGTACTGGCAGAGCCGGCGGGCCGTTCGCCGCGCGCAGGTGTGCGGGTGACGGCAGTGCTGGGCGATCCGCTGGCGCCGCGTGCCTTCAGCCTGATCGCCATCAGCAAGTTCGGCATTCCGCATGTGTTCACCGGCGAGGTGCTGGACGAAGCAGAGCGTGCCGCGCGCCAGCCTCTGACGCCTGAAACGCGCGAAGACCTGACGCACCTGCCGATCGTGGCCATCGACCCGGCCGATGCGCGCGACCACGACGACGCCATCTGGGCCGAACCGGATGATGCGGCCGACAACCCCGGCGGTTTCCGCGCTGTGGTGGCCATTGCCGACGTGTCGTTCTACGTGCGACCGGGCGGCACATTGGACCGCGAGGCAAGGAAGCGCGGCAATTCAGTCTATTTCCCCGACCGCGTCGTGCCCATGCTGCCCGAGGTGCTCTCGGCCGATGTGTGTTCGCTCAAGGCTGGCGCGCCGCGGGCGGCCATGGCCTGCCACATGCGCATCGACGCGCATGGCCGGATGATCGAGTGCCGCTTTACCCGCGCCATTGTCCGCATCGCCGAGGTGATCGCCTATGAAGAAGCGCAGGCCCGCATCGACGAGGAGCGGGCCGAGGCGCATCTGGTCAACCTGTGGGCCGCATGGCGCCTGCTGGAGGACGCCCGCGCCAAGCGCGACCCGCTCAACCTTGAGCTGCCCGAGCGGCGGGTCATTCTGGACGAGGCCGGGCGCATCACCTCGATTGCCCTTCGCGAAAGGCTCGACGCGCATCGCGTGGTCGAGGATTTCATGATCGCGGCCAACGTGGCTGCCGCCAAGGCGCTGGAGGCCAAGGTGCAGCCGGTGGTCTATCGCGTGCACGAGCCGCCCAGCCGTGAAAAGCTGATCGCGCTCAAGGAATATCTGGCCACCTTTGATCGCAAGCTGGCGCTGGGGCAGGTGATTACGCCGGCCCTGTTCAACCGCATGCTGGCCGCGATCGAGGACGAGAGCGAGAAGGCGCTGGTGATGCAGGCCGTGCTGCGCACGCAGACACAGGCCTATTACGCGCCCAAGAATGCCGGCCACTTCGGGCTGGGTCTTGGCTCGTATGCGCATTTCACCTCGCCTATCCGGCGCTATTCCGACCTGCTGGTGCACCGCGCGCTGGTCGATGGCTATGGGCTGGAGCAGCCCGCACCCAAGGTGGACCTGCCGGCAGCCAGCGGCCTTGCCGGGCGCGACAGGGCCGATATGGCGCGCATCTGCGATGCCATCTCGGCTGCCGAGCGCCGCGCGATGGAGGCCGAGCGCGAGACGATCGATCGCTACGTTGCGGCCTGGCTCTCGACCCGCGTGGGCGAGGTGTTCGACTGCCGCATCACCGGCGTGCAGCGCTTTGGCCTGTTTGCCACCATCGTCACGCTGGGCGGCGACGGGCTGGTGCCGGTGTCGGTGCTGGGCGACGAGCGCTTCTTCCATGACGAGAAGGCGCAGGTGCTCGAGGGTGAGGACAGCGGCACGCGCTATGCCATTGGCGACATGGTGCGCCTGCGCCTGGCCGAGGCCAATGCGCTGACCGGTGCCCTCAAGTTCGAGCCGGAACATGGCGCCGGCGGCCATATCGAGCGGCGCGGCGCGCCTATGCAGTTGAAGAAGCATGGCGGGCATCTGGTGGGGCGGCGTGGCCGGCCGGCCAATATCCGCCATCAGGGGCGTCGCCGGTAATTGCCGGCGCGCGTTTCAGCTCAGGCGGTCGATGTCGGCCTCGCTCATGCCGCCCGGGATGATGAACAGTGGGCAACTGAGGGCGCCAAGCCCCGCGCCGGTAAAATGGCTGACCAGAGGGCCGGGCGTACTACCCGCGCCCGCGCCCAGGACAAGCGCTGCCACCTCGGCGTGTTCGGTCAGATATTCGCGCACGATCTTGACGCCGTCCCCCTCGCGCACCGAAATGACCGGCATGTGCCCTGCCTCGGACAACACGCTGCCGGCCGCGGCCGTGACCAGCACTTCGGCGCGGGCGCGCGCTTCCTCCTCGATCGTGGCCTGTATCGCGCCAAAGGCCACGAAGGGCTGGCGCGGCACGAGCGCGAGAATATGCACCGAACCTTGCGTCTTGGCAGCGCGGCGCGTGGCAAAGCGCAGGGCCGCGCGCGCTTCTTCGGTTTCATCCATGATGACCAGATAAACGCGCATCACCCGGCAGCACCTCTTGCCCGCCGAGCCGGCCGCCTTCGGCCGCTTGCGGCAGGTATAAAATTTGCGACACAGCTATCATCCACAAACGTATTCCGCGCAAGCGTCTTGCCGTATCGTCCCAGATTGGCCAGAAGCCCTAACGAAACTCATTACCCAAAAGGACTAGAAGCCTCCCATGCCGATCGCGATCAAGATGCCCGCGCTTTCGCCCACCATGGAGCAGGGGAAACTGGCCCGATGGCTGGTCAATGTTGGTGACACCGTCTCGGCCGGCGACATCATGGCCGAAATCGAAACCGACAAGGCCACCATGGAATTCGAAGCTGTCGATGAAGGCACCATCGTCTCGATCGACATCGCCGAGGGCACGGACAATGTGAAGGTGGGCACGATCATCGCCCAGCTGGCAGGCGAGGGCGAGGATGCCACCGCTGTGCCGGCCGCCGCCCCGGCTGCCGCAGCCCCCGCCGCCAAGGCCGAGGCTGTCGCTGTGGCCGCCCCTGTGGCAGCAGCACCCGCACCGGCTGCTGCTGCGCCTGTCTCGCGCGATGGCGACCGCGTGATCGCTTCGCCGCT
>DATMUT010000050.1:0-5945 GCA_035563755.1 Novosphingobium sp. | reverse complement strand
TGGGAGCCGGGCGCCGACATCACCGCCTTTACCCGCCGCGAGCCGGTGGGCGTGGTCGCTCAGATATTGCCGTGGAACTTCCCGCTGGCCATTTGCGCGATGAAGCTGGCGCCGGCTTTGGCGGCCGGCTGCACGGTGGTGGTCAAACCGGCCGAGGACACCCCGCTGACCGCGCTGGCGCTGGCCGACATCTGCGCTGCTGCCGGCCTGCCCGAGGGCGTGCTCGGCATTGTGCCCGGGCGCGGCGCGGTGGCCGGGGCCGCGCTGGCCGCGCACAGCGATGTCGACAAGATCTCGTTCACCGGCTCGACCGCTGTGGGCCGCCAGATCATAGCGGCGGCATCGGGCAACATGAAAAAGGTCAGCCTCGAGCTGGGCGGCAAGGCGCCCTTCATCGTCCTGCCCGACGCCGATGTCGAGAAGGCAGCGCAGGCGGCCGTGCGCGCCGCCTTTGGCAATCAGGGGCAGAACTGCGTGAGCGCGACGCGCCTGTTTGCCCATGCCGACATTGCCCAGGCCTTCACCGACCGTGTGGTCGAACTGGCCTGCGCGCTCGATGTGGGGCCGGGCATGAGCGATGCGGCCATCGGCCCACTGGTCTCGGCCCGCCAGCTCGACCGGGTGCTGGCCCATGTGGCCAGCGGCCAGGCGCAGGGCGCAAGGCTGGCCACGGGCGGGCAAAGGCTGGCGCGGGCCGGCCATTTCATGACGCCGGCCGTGTTCACCGATGTGCGCGCCGACATGCAGATCATGCGCGAGGAGATTTTCGGCCCGGTCGCCTGCATCCAGAGCTTCGACACGCTGGATGTGGGGGCCATAGCCGCGCTGGCCAACGACACGCCCTATGGCCTGCTGGCCAGCGTGTGGACCCGCGATCTGGCCATGGCGCACCGGCTCTCGGGAGCCATCAGGGCCGGCACGGTCAGCATCAATGCCCATGCCCATCCGGGCACCAACGCGCCCTTTGGCGGCTTCAAGCAATCGGGCTGGGGCCGCGAGTTTGGCCGCGCTGCGATAGAGGCATATCTGGAAATAAAGACTATCGCGATCCACGTCTAACACATGCCCTTTTGGGAGACTGACCATGACACGCAAAGTTGCAGCCGCCCTTGGCGCCCTGTGCCTGATGGCGGGCGCGGCCCTGCCCGCAACCCCCGCCAGCGCCCAGACCAAAGCCGAAATCGACACCGCCCGCGATACGATCTGGACGCTGGAACAATCGATCTATGCCGGGCGGGCCAAGGGCGACCTGCGCAGCTATGCCAACAATCTGGCCAAAAACTACCTGTCGTGGCCGCCCTATGTGGGCGGGCCCATGGGCGTGGACAAGCTCAAGGCCAGCGCCGCCACGCTGCATGTCAGCCACGAAGAGCTGACCATGAACTTTGTCGACTTCTCGATGAACGGCAATACGGCGGTGATCTATTACCGCACCCACATGACCCGCCAGGCCGATGGCAAGCCGGTCGACCAGTGGTACGAGACAACCCACACATGGGTGCGCGAGGGCGAGAACTGGCATGTGTTTGCCGGCATGGCCCGCCCGGTCGGGCCGCGCTAAGGCCCCTGGCGCGGGGCGGGCGGCGTGCCGCCGGCGCCCCGCCCCACCCGGCTATGGCGATACCCATAGCCGGCATAGACCAGCAGGCCCAGCGCGCCCCACACCGGCAGCACCATCTGCGCATCCCACGGCAGGTTGAGATAAAGCGCCACGCAGCCCAGCACCGTGCCCGGCCCCACCACCCACAGCCACGGCGTGCGAAACGGCCGCGCCCGCCCCGGATCGCGCAATCGCAGCGCCATGACCGACACCACCACCATCAGGAAGGCGAACAAGGTGCCCGAATTGGAAATGTCGACCAGCTTGCCCACCGGCAGCAGCGCGGCCACCACCGCCACAAAGCCGCCCGTGACCATGGTGACCACATGGGGCGTGCCAAAGCGCGGATGCACCGCGGCCAGCCTGCCGGGCAGCAGGCCATCGCGCGCCATCACGAAAAAGATGCGCGTCTGGCCGAACATCATCATCAAAATGACCGAGGGCAGCGCCAGATTGGCCGCCAGCCCGGTGATGTTGCCCATCACCTGCCAGCCTGTCGCGCGCAGCACATGGGCCAGCGCCTCGTTTGAACACACCAGATCGCCGGCGTGGAGCGCAGCAGAGCAGGCCTGACGAAAGGCGGCCGTGCCCGGCGCCAGAATGGCCCCGCCGGCCCCGCGCACCGGCTGCGCGCCCACAGCGCCAATCTCGCCTGCCGACACCAGCAGATAGAACAGCGTGCACAGCGCCAGGCTGCCCAGCAGGCCGATCGGCACGTTGCGCTGGGGGTTGCGCGTTTCCTCAGCAGCAGTCGAGACGGCGTCAAAGCCCACATAGGCAAAGAAGATCGAGGCCGCCGCCCCGACAATGCCCAATCCGCTGCCCAATCCGCTGGCCGCCCCCATCTGCGCCGGGCCAAACCAGCCGTTGGGCGCAAAAGGCGTGAAGTTGCCCTGATGAATGCCCGGCAGCGTAAGCGCGATAAAGACGGTGAGCACCCCCACCTTGGCCGCCACCAGCAGCGCATTGACTAGCGCGCTCTCGCGCGTGCCCAGCACCAGCAGCGCGGTAATGGAAAGCGCCACCGCCATGGCCGGAATGTTGATCAGCCCATGGCTGATATCGACATGAACCGCCCAGCCCTGAAGCGTCCACACCGGCCCGGCCGAGAGCATGGGCGGCAGCTCGAACCCCGTGGCGCTGGCCAGCAGCCCCATGAAATAGCCCGACCAGCCCACCGATACAGCGCTGGCCGCCACGGCATATTCCAGGATCAGCGCCCAGCCCACCATCCACGCCGGCAGTTCGCCCACCACCGCATAGGTGTAGGTATAGGCCGAGCCTGACACCGGCACCATGCCGGCGATCTCGGCATAGCACAGCGCCGCGCAGGCGCAGATGGCGCCCGCAATGACAAAGCTGAGCAACATGCCCGGCCCCGCCTTTTGCGCCGCCGTTGCCGTGAGCACGAAAATGCCCGTGCCCACAATCGCCCCCACCCCCAGCAGGGTGAGCTGCACCGGCCCCAGGCTGCGCGGCAAGCCACGCTCCTGCGCCGCCTCGAGCATCGCCTCGAGCGGTTTGATACGTCCGAAAATCATGGGGAAACCCTTGAATGGGGCCGGCGCTCGCGCCTGCCGGCCCCTGCTTGCAGCTCAGTACTGCTTGCCGCCCTTCATCACGAAGTCGACCTTTTCCATCTGCGTGATGTCGGCCAGCGGGTCGCCCGGCACGGCCACGATGTCGGCATAGCGCCCGGCCTGCACGGTGCCAATGTCGGCCGAGCGGCCCAGCAGGTTGGCCGCCTCGCGCGTGGCGGCCAGAATGGCGTCGGCGGGCGTAACGCCGGCCTTGACCAGCAGGGCAAATTCCTTGGCGTTCTCGCCCACCGACGTGTCGGTGCCAAAGGCCAGCTTCACCCCCGCGCGATAGGCGCGCATGAAATTGCCCGTGGCCAGCGGCGCCACATATTTGGCCTTGGCCACCGAGGAGGCGTTCATCAGCTCGGGGTGTTCCTGCGCCACCTTGAGGAAGCTGGCGGCCACCAGCAGCGTGGGCACGAAATAGGTGCCATGCGCCTTCATCTGGCGGATGCCCTCGTCATCGATGAACGAGCCGTGCTCGATCGAGTCGACGCCCAGAGCGGCGGCGCGGCGGATCGCCTCGGTGCCGTGGGCGTGGGCGGCCACCTTCATGCCCAGGCTGTGCGCGGTGTTCACCACAGCGCTGATCTCGGCATCGCTCATGAGCGTGAGGTCGGGGTTGTCATTGCGCGAGAGCACGCCGCCGCTGGGCATGATCTTGATGACATCGGCGCCCTGCCGGTGCAGGCGGCGCACCGCGGCCACCGCGCTGTCGGCCCCGTCGATCACCGCATCGGCCCAGTGGTCGCCCTCGATGTCGGGGGCAAGGCCATTGTGCGGGTCGCTGTGGCCGCCGGTGGGGCCAAGCGGGGTTCCGGCCACCATCATGCGCGGGCCAACCACATCGCCCAGATCGATGGCGCGGCGCAGGCCCACGGCCACCGCCGTTGGCGCGCCCACATTGCGCACGGTGGTAAAGCCGGCGTGCAGCATGGCCGCATAGCCGGGCAGCGTGTCATAGGCCGCGTCCACCTCGCTCAGCGTGACCTGGTTGACGATGGGGTTGCCCGCCAGCTTGCGCCCCAAGTGGACATGCGCGTCGATCAGGCCGGGCAGCACGGTCTGCTGCGACAGGTCGATCACCCGCGCGCCGGCCGGGGTCTGATAGCCGGGCACGACGCTGGTGATGCGGTCATCGTGGATAAGGATCGAGACCTGCGTGCGCGGCACGGCCGTTACGCCATCGATCAGGCGGCCGGCGTGGATGACAATATCCTCGGCGCTGGCGGGGGCGGCCAGCGCTGGGGCCAGAAAGGCGGCCATGGCGGCCAGAACAGTCGAGCGAAGAAGGGGGGATTTCATGGCTGCAACTCCTTGGGGGTGTGGCGCATCAGAATTTGGTTTGCAGGTTCAGGCCAATGGTGCGCGGCTGCGCGCTGGTAACGGCGGTGCGGCCCACCAGAATGGCGCTGGATGTGGCGCGCAGGATGGCGGTGGTGTCGAACAGGTTGTTCACGAACAGATAAACGCCCAGCCGCCCGTCATCCAAAGTGCCGCCCACGCGCAGATTGACCAGCTCGTAGCCCTTCATGAAGCGGGTATAGGTGCCGGTGGGGCGGAAGTCGGAGTACGACCCGCTGGCGTGGCGCAAGTCGATGCGCGCCATGCCGGCAATGCGGCTCGACATGGCCCAGTTGTATTCGGCCGAAACGCCGCCGGTAAACTTGGGCACATAGGGGATGCGGTCGCCCTTGAGGCCGGCGGCGGTCACGGCGGTGGTGCTCTGGTTGGTGGTCAGCACCGCGTCGGTATAGGTGCCGTTGCCCTGCAGGATCAGGCCGCGCATGGGGCGCAAGGTGGCTTCGGCCTCGATGCCGCGCACGCGCGCCGCGCCCGCATTGGTGATGAAGCTGAAGGCGCCATTGGTGGTGCGCCCGGTGATCTGCATGTTCGACCAGTCGATCTGGTAGACATCGGCGTTAAGCGTGAGCAGGCGGTCGAACAGGGTCGACTTGACGCCCACCTCGTAGTTCCACAGCGAGTCCGACCTGTAGGGCGCGAGCGAGGGATCAAGCCCGATGGTCTGGTTGATGCCGCCCGGGCGGAAGCCTTGCGCGGCCTCGGCATAGACCATGATGTTGCGCGTGATCTTGTACGAGGCATTGCCCTTGAAGATCTCGCCATCCTCGCTCGAGGCGACGGTGGTAAGGGGCAGCACCGAGGAGCCGACCAGCACGTTACCGATGGGGGTTTGCCCGGTAATGGTGCGGTCGTAGCGGAAATAGCGCATGCCGCCGGTCAGGTTGAGGCGGCGGGTGATGTCCCACGAGACCTCGCCAAAGGCGGCGATCTGTTTCAGCCGGTCGTTGATGTAGCGCACGGTGATGAGCGTGGCGTCGGGCTGCAGCGTGCCATCGGCGGCGGCGTGCACCTGCGGGTTGGCCACGTCGATCTTGCGGCGCGAGAAGAAGCCGCCAACCGTCCAGTTGAGCGGGCCGGACCTGTTCGAGCTGAGGCGCAGTTCGGACGAGATCGTCTTCATGTTCTGCTGCGGGTCGAGCGCGGAGGGGATCTGGTTGTCGACAAAGGCGTAATAGTTGCTCAGCGTCGAGGAGCCGCAGGTCGCGCCGCTGTTGTAAATGCGCGCGCAGCTGGCAGCGGTGCGCAGCGTCTGGATATATTTGGTCACATCCGAACCGCTGGCCAGATAGCGGTCCTGATAGCTGACGATGCCGGTCAGCTTGACCGCGCCCAGGTCCCAGTTGACCGTGCCGCTATACAGGTTGAAATCGTCGGTAATGGGCTGGCGGGTCAGCGCATCG
>DATMUT010000049.1:0-4899 GCA_035563755.1 Novosphingobium sp. | reverse complement strand
AAATCCCCTTCATTGCCGAGCGTTTCGCCTCGCTGGCCGGCGAGCGCCCCGCCGGAACCCTGCGCGAGCGCCTTGGCCTGCCCGCGCCCAAGCGCACAGTTGCCCATGCCGTTGCCCACGCCGGAGAGATCGCCTGATGTCCGATACACCCAACAAGCCGATCCACCTCTCGGCCTTCCTGCAGGGCATCGGGTTCTTTCCCTCGGGCTGGCGCCATCCGGATGCCTCGCCCGCCGACGTGTTCTCTATGGACTATTACGCCAAGGTCGGCCGCATGGTCGAGGGTGCGTGCTTTGACGCCATCGTCTTTGGCGACCAGCTGCAGGCCCGCCTGATCGGCGATCGCACGCCTGAATTCATGCCGATGCCAACGCTTGATCCGATGGCGCTGCTGACCGCCATGGCCTCGGTGACCAGCCATGTGGGGCTGGTGAACACGCTGTCGACCACTTACAACACGCCCGAGGCGCTGGCCGAGCGGTTCGGCACGATGGACCGCATGTCGGGCGGGCGCGCGGGCTGGAACATCGTGACCAGCGCGCACCCCGACACGGCCGCCAATTTCGGCAACGAGCCGATGCCCGAGAAGTCGCTGCGCTACAAGATGGCCGCCGATGTGGTGGCCCGCGCGCAGGAGATCTGGCGCGAGCAGAACGCCGCGCGCGGTGCCTCGCCGCAGATGCGCCCGGTGTTCGTGCAGGCCGGCCAGTCGGGCGACGGGCGCGATTTTGCCGCCCGCACAGCCGAGGCGATCTTCTGCCCTGCCGCGACCAAGGAAGACGGCATCACCTTCCGCAACGACCTGCGCGAGCGGATCGCCCAGGTGGGCCGCGACCCCGATGGCGTGCGGATCATGCCGGGCCTGTCCTTCGTGCTGGCCGACAGCGAGGAGGAAGCCTGCGCTAAGCATCAGGGCATTCTCGACCTGGCGCATGACGACCTGTGCCTCGAATATCTCTCGGAAAGCCTGTGCTGCAACCTGCTGGGCTTTGACCGCAACGCGCCGGTGCCCACCGAGGCGATCCTCGCGGCGACCACGCTGCCCAAGGCCGATGTGGCCCGCGCGCTCGAGCGGCCTGTGCAGCTGGGTTGGACCCTGCTGGAATTCGCGGTCAATTTCCTCAAGCATCCGCGTGGGCACAATGTGTTCATCGGCACGCCGGCGCAAATGGCCGATATGATGATCGAATGGGTGAACGAGGGGGCCTGCGACGGCTTTACCCTGCAGCCTGCCTATATGCCCGGCGAGCTGGAGATCTTTGTCGACCAGGTGGTGCCCATCCTTCAGGCCAAGGGGGCGCTGCGCAAGGAATATCCCGGCACGACCCTGCGCGAGACGATGGGCCTGCCGCGCTATCCGGCCGACATGGTTGAAGGGGCGGTGGTATGAAAGTTGGCAAGGTTGCGCTGGGCGTCGTTGCGGCAGCCTTGCTGGCCGGTGGCGGCTGGGTGCTGGCGGCGCGCGCCGGCGCCTTTGCCACCGACCGGGCCGAGGTGGCGGCCAAATGGGCAACCGGCCCTTCGCGCTTCGTGACAGTGGATGGCGTGCCCATTCATGTGCGCGAGGAGGGGCCGGTGGGCGCGCCGGTGGTGGTTCTGCTGCATGGTTCGATCGTGAACCTGCACGAGTGGGATCTGGTGGCCGAGCGCCTGAAGGGCAGCTATCGCGTGGTCCGCTTCGACTGGTCGCCCTATGGCCTGTCGGGGCCAGACCCCAGCGGCCAGTTCACAACGCCACGCGCCGCGCAGCTGATGGACGGGCTGATGCGCCAGCTGGGCTATGACAAATTCGCGCTGGTCGCCACGTCGAACGGGGCGAATGTGGGGCTGGAATACAACCGCGAATTCCCCGGCCACACGACCTCGATGGCCTTCTCGATGCTGCCGCTCGAACGGCCCAGCCAGACGCGCAAGATCGGCACCTGGATGCAATGGCTGGTGTGGTTCCACACCACCTTTACGCCGCAGTGGCGCAGCCATGCCTATTACCGCGCGATGCTGCACGACACCACGCCGCCAACCTTCCAGCCGCAGGCGTGGATGGTCGACACGGTGTACGACACCGACAATCTGCCCGGTGCGCTGGAGCGGCAGGCGGCTTACATCAAGGCCAACGTCAAGCTGTTCAAGACCACCGATGTGGGCGCTGTGGCCGAGGCGGTGAACGTGCCGGTGCTGCTGCAATGGTGCACGTACGACACGGTCATCAGCCAGAGCGCGCAGGCTTCGATCAAGCGCTTTACCCACGCGCCGGTGCAACTGATCAACTACCCCACGCTGGGCCACTTCCCCATGTGGGAGGACCCCGACCTGTTCACCCGCGATCTCAAGGCCTTTCTGGACAAGCAGCAGATTGCAAGGGGCGAGGGGGCGGCCAAGCCATAGGCAATGGAACGTCAAGCCGGAGGGCCAGTCTCTGATCCGCGGGGCTGGCCCGGGGCCGTGGTGGCTCCTGCTGCGCGGCCCGATATGGCGCATGGACCAAGTCGAAACGGAAATGGACAAGATTTGCCGATGAGGGCCAGATGTTGGTTCTATCTGCACGACACTGATCGGGGGTGAATGCCTATAAACGCATGCGAGCGGCAACTGATTGCCCGCTTTGCATGTTGTGAGGGGCGTCTTATGAGTTCGGTATCCGATCTGCCTGCCTATTTTTCGATGTTCGGGGGCATGTGGATCGACCGGCCCGATTGGCGCCAGATGGCTGTGGCGCACGGCCTGTCGGACGAGATGATCGCCATGCTGGCCCGTTTTATCGAGGACGGCTATATCGTGATCGAGGGGGCGGCCGACACCGACGTGATCGACGCATTCCAGGCGCAGATCGAAACCTCGTTTCGCCAGGGCAATCCGGCCCTGCTCTACCAGTCGCACGCCAGCCACGAGACGATGCCGCTCGACGGCCCCGTGGACAGGCTGGGAACGCGGGTGGTCGATTGTTTCGTGGCCTTGCCTGACGCTCTCAAACTTTTCACCTCGCCGCGGTTGATCGAATTCCTGACTGTCGTTCTGGGCGAGAAACCACTGCTGTTCCAAAGCCTGAGCTTTGACCAGGGCTCGCAGCAAGGGCTGCATCAGGACACGGCCTATGTGGTGGTCGACAGGCCTATGGAACTGGTGGCCTGCTGGATCGCGCTCGAGGACGTGAAAGAGGGATCGGGCGAATTGATGTATGTGCCGGGCAGCCATCGTCTGTCCGAATTGCCTTTTGGGGGCGATCGCAAGCATTGGGATGCATCGGTTGATGGGCGGGAACCTCACGAGGAATGGGCGCGCCGCCTGCGCGAACAGGCCACCAGCGGCCCGCGAGGGGTCGAGCGCTTTCTCGCGCGCAAGGGTGATATCCTGATCTGGCATGCTGATCTGGCTCATGGCGGCGCGCCGGTGGCCGACCCGGCCTTGACCCGTCAAAGTCTGGTCGGGCATTTCTGCCCCGTTTCGGCGCGGCCGCGCTATTTCGATTTTGGCCCCTGCCGGACGACCACGCATGACTATGGCCCACTGGCCTATGCCAGCTCGCATTACGACCTGTCGACCATCGCGCCCATCAGCAAGGAAGGCTGAGGGCGGCCCGATCGGGCATGCCGATGGTGAGGCGCTGACCGTCGCATATTGATTTGCTGCATGACACGAGGCGGGGGGCATTGCTTCCCGCCTTTTTGTTGCGTGTTGGCCGCCTGGCGCGTTGCACTGGCCCGGTGCGATTCCCCGGGATGTGACTTGTGCATCCTTCCATGCAAAAAATTGCATATTCCACGGTGGGTTGGGCGATGGCTCGAGGGCCTCGAGGTATTTTTCGGACGGCTGGCCCGGCAGGCAGGGCGATTCCCTCAATTTGCCACCTTCAATCACCGCAAGGCGGATATTCTGCGCGCTTGCCGTGCTCTCGAACCGCGAGAGGCCATACCGAACTGTAACACGAGAGTTTGGAGGTCTTCGCTATGACAGGGGTTGAACGGTGCCAGGTTGCGATCGTAGGGGCCGGGCCGGTAGGCACGGTGATCGCGACGCTGTTGGCACAGGCAGGTCACGACGTGATCGTGCTCGAGGGCAACGAGGATTGTGCCCAGGACCTGCGTGCTTCGACCTTCCACCCGGCCACGCTGGAAATGCTGGACCAGATCGGTATCACCCAGATGCTGATCGACAAGGGGCTGAAGGCACCCGTCTATCACTGGCGCGACCGCCAGAGCGGCGAGGTCATCGACTTCGACCTGTCGGAAATTTCCGACGTCACCCGCTACCCCTTCCGCGTGCAGTGCGAGCAGTATCACCTCTCGCGCGCGCTGGCTTCGGGGCTGGAAAAGTACAGCAATGCGCAGGTGCGCTTCGGCCACCGCCTGCTCACCTTCCAGCAGGATGAAACCGGCGTTGACCTGTGGGTCGAGACCATGCCCGGCATCCAGCAGATCCGCGCCGACTTCCTGATCGGGGCCGATGGCGCCAACTCGATCGTGCGCAAGTGGCTGGGCATCGAATTCGACGGCTTCACCTATCCCGAGCGTTTCCTGACGCTCTCGACCAAGACCGAGCTGGCCGATTACCTGCCCAACCTGGCCTATGTGAACTACGTGTCCGACCCGCAGGAATGGCTGGTGCTGCTGCGTGTGCCTTCGGTGTGGCGCGTGCTGGTGCCCACCGACGCCTCGCTGGGCGACGACTACCTGCGCTCGGACGAGATGAAGGACAAGATCTTCGGCCGCCTGCTGGGCCCTGACGTCAAGGTCGAGACCGGCCATCGCACGCTGTACAAGGTGCACCAGCGCGTGGCCAAGTCGTTTGCCCGTGGCCGCGTGGCCATGGCTGGCGATGCCTGCCACCTCAACAACCCGCTGGGCGGCTTTGGCATGAACTCGGGCGTGCATGACGCGTTCAACCTGTTCAGCAAGCTCGAGC
>DATMUT010000048.1:0-6571 GCA_035563755.1 Novosphingobium sp. | reverse complement strand
GACCTAATTTCGCCGCGGCCAAGGCCTATGTCACGGCCAACGGCTATCAGACCAACGTCACCACCGAGCATGTGGTGGCGGCCAACATCACCGGCTCGCCCTTCAAGCTGCCGGGCGGGCCGCTGGGCGTGGCCTTTGGCGCCGAATATCGCAACGACAGCGTCAAGGGCAGCACCGATGCGCTCTCGCTGGCCAACCAGTTCTTCACCGGTGGCGGCTCGCGCATCTCGGGCCGCATCGAGGTGATCGAGGGCTATGGCGAGGTCGAGGCGCCGGTCCTGCGCGACCTGCCCTTCATTGACGAGCTGAGCTTCAACGGGGCGGTGCGCCGCACGCAATACTACCGCTCGAGCGATTTCTTCGCCTCCAGTTCGCTGGGCGTGACCACCTGGAAGGTGGGCGCCAGCTGGGCCCCGGTCGACTTCCTGCGCTTCCGCATCACCAAATCGCGCGACATCCGCGCGCCCAACGTGTCGGAACTGTTTGGCCCCACCACCCAGTCGCAGGGCATCCTGACCGACCCGGCGCGCGGCGGCGTGCAGACGGTGGCGCCCATCACCTCGGGTTCGAACCCCAACCTGCAGCCCGAAAAGGCCGATACCTTCACCGTTGGCATGGTCTTGCAGCCCAAGACCGGCATTGCCCGCCGTTTCCGCGCCTCGGTCGACTATTACAACATCCAGATCAAGGACGCGATCAGCACGCTGGGCCAGCAGAACATCGTCACCCGCTGCTATCAGGGCGATGCGCTCAGCTGCTCGCTGGTGACGCGTGACAGCTCGGGCAACATCACCAACATCACCGACACGCAGCAGAATGTGAACAAGCTGATCGTGCGCGGCATCGATATCGAGATGTCCTATCGCCAGCCTCTGGGCGCCAACAACGCGCTGACCACGCGCCTGCTGGCCAGCAATGTGATGAACCTCATTACCGTGGACGCGGTTGGCCCCACCGAGCGCGCCGGGCAGACAGGCCTGCGCGCGGGCACCCCGCCGGGCATTCCCGACTGGACGCTCGATGCCATGTTCACCCTCGATGTGGGCGACCGCATGAGCTTCTCGACCCATGTGCGCTGGATCAACGCCGGCTTCTACAATTCGGCCTTCGTCGGCCCCGATCAGGCCGGCTATTCCATCGCCTCGGCCACCAGTTCGAACACCAACAGCGTGCCTTCGCGCACCTATGTGGACCTGATGGCGACGTTCAAGGTGCATGGCGGGGGCGGGCGCAAGTTCGACTTCTACGTCGGCGTCGACAATCTGTTCGATGTCGATCCGCCCAATTTTCCGGGCGCGAACGGCTCGGGCAACAACGTGCTGTTCAACCCTGTCGGCCAGAGCTTCAAGGCCGGCATCCGCACCGCTTTCTGATCCCTTTGCCTTTCCCTTTGCCCGGCGCGGCCAGCGCCGGGCGCCCCCCTTGCTAACGGATATTGCCCATGCTTGACCGCCCCTTCGATCCTGAAACGCGCATCGTTTCGCGCCGCGACCTGCCCCCCGTCATCGAACAGGAATGCGACATCTGCGTCGTTGGTTCGGGCGCATCGGGTGTGTCGGCCGCCATCGAGGCGGCGCGCGCGGGCAACAAGGTGATCCTCGTCGATGGCCTGCCAACGCTGGGCGGTCAGGCGGTGAACTCGATCATCGGCATGTTCTGCGGCCTCTATACGCCGGGGCAGGACGGCCACCAGCTCACCCACGGCATTGCCGACGAGATCATCGCCGAGCTGACCGGGCAGGGCGATGCGCACATCATCCAGGGCGGGGTGATGAAGGTGGTGATGTATAATGAGGTGGCGCTGGGCCGCTGGGTCGAGAAAGCGGTGCTGAAAGCCGGGGTGAAGCCGCTGACGGGCGCGATCATCCGCAAGGTCAATCTCGATGGCCGGCGTGTGCGCTCGCTCGATGTGGCCACGCGCCATGGCGATGTGCGCATCACCGCCAACGGCTTCATCGACGCCTCGGGCGATGCGGCGCTGACCTGGCAGGCCGGCTTTGACTGCCGCGTGCATGGCAACGGGCAGGTCTATGGCTCGCAGATGCTGATCGTCGAGGGCGTGAACGATGCCCACAAGCCCGACTGGGACACGATGGCCAAACGCATTGCCGAGCGCGGCGAGCACTATGGCATGATGCGCCGCGACGGCTTTGCCGCCACTTTTCCCGGCACCGATGTCGCCATGGTCAACATGACGCATATCGAAACCCCGCTCGACCCGTTCGATGCCGCCGAAAAGCAGATCGACGGCAAGGAGCAGGCCGACCGCACGCTGGTCTTCCTGCAAAACGAATTCCCTGATGCTTTCGGCAAGGCGAAGGTGCGCGCCTATGGCCTGCCCGGCGTGCGGCAGACGCGCTGGATCGTAGGCAGCCATCACCTGACCACGCAGGAAGTGCGCGAGGCCACCAAGTTCGACGATGCCATCGCCCGCTGTTCCTGGCCGCTCGAACAGCACCACAACCGCGAGGGCTACGTCTGGGAGGTCTTCCCCGAGGATCATATCCACACGGTGCCGCTTGGCTCGCTCACGGTTGCCGGGGCCGACAATCTGCTGGCCGTGGGGCGCTGCATCGATGCGGATTCCACCGCGCTGTCCTCGGTGCGGGTCATGGGGCCGTGCATCGCCATGGGGGCTGCTGCCGCCCATGCGCTGACGCTGGCCGGATCGGGCAGCGTGCACCAGATCGACATGGGCCAGCTGCGCCAGAAGATCGCCGCCAACATCGAGGGATAAGCGCCGCAAAGGCCACCCCCGCCGCGAGAGGAACATGCCATGCAACAGGCCCCCAGAACCATAGACGTTGCCCGGGTGATCGACCGGCGCGGCCTTGGGCCGTTCAATTACGGGCTGATCGTATTGTCCTGGCTCATCACCGTGTTCGACGGTTTCGACATGATGATGATCAGCTTTACCGCGCCCTACATGCGCGATGAGCTGGGCCTGTCCAAGCCCATGCTGGGCAATGTGTTCTCCTCGGGCCTGTTTGGCATGATGGTGGGCGGTTTCGTGCTGGCCTGGGTGGGCGACCGCTATGGCCGGCGGCGCACGATCACGCTGGCGGCCACCGCCTTTGGCCTGCTGACGGCCGCTACCGCCATGGCGCGCAGCTACGAGGCGCTGCTGGTGCTACGCTTTCTCGACGGCTGCGCGATTGGCGGGATGCTGCCGCTGGCCTGGGCGCTCAACATTGAATACGTGCCGGTGCGCCTGCGCGCCAGTGTCGTGACGGTCATCATGATGGGCTACAGCCTTGGCACGGCGATGGCAGGGCCGGTCACGGTGTGGCTGGCGCCGCAATATGGCTGGCAGGCGGTGTTCCTGTGCGGGGGGCTGGCCACGCTGATTATCGCGGCGGGCCTGTTTGCCTGGCTGCCTGAATCGGTGCGCTTCATGGCGGCGCGTGGGGGCAATGCCGGGCGGCTGGCCACCACGCTCAACCGCCTCGATCCTGCGCTGCAGGCCACCCGCGAGGACCGTTTCGTGCTGGGCGACGAAGCCAGCGCACCGCGCGATTTCACCCTGGCCCAGCTGTTCGAGGGCGATCTGCGCTGGATCACGCCACTGCTCTGGCTTGGCTATATCGCCAGCACTCTGGCGGTCTATTTCAAGGCCAACTGGGGCCCCATCGTCTACGAAGACCTGCATTTCCCGCGCGATACGGCGGCCTATGTCTCCTCGCTCTCGGGGGTGCTGGGGGCGGTGCTGGGGCTGGCGCTGATGCGCTATACCGACCGCAAGGGCGCGCTGGCGGTGGCCTTCTTCCCGGCGCTGGCGGCGCCTGCGCTGCTGCTGATCGGGCTGGCGCCGGTCGGGCGCGACACGTTCCTGCTCCTCTCCATCCTGTCGACCAGCCTTGTTGGGGGCGCGCATTTCGGCATCCTGTCGATCGCCGGCATCTATTACGGCACCGCCATTCGCGCCAATGGCGCCGGCTGGGCCACCTCGATTGCCAAGATCGGCGGGATTGCCGGGCCGCTCATCGGCGGCTGGGTGCTCAGCTCGGGCCTGCCCATCGTCAAGAGTTTCGCCATTCTGGCCATTTGCCCGATCGTGCTGGCGCTGTGCGCGCTGGGCATTGCTGCCACGGTGCGGCGGCGCGGTCGGGCCGCGGCCAATCCCCTTCCTTTTCCCGCTTCCTGAAAGGTCGTCCCATGGCTCTGAGAAGTCTTGCCGCCAATTCCCCCGTTCGCCGCGCGCACTGGCTCGCACTGGGCCTGAGCGAGGAGGATCTGCTCAAACCCAAGATCGCGGTGGTGAATTCCTCGTCGGAACTGGCGGTGTGTTTTGCCCATCTCGATGGCGTGGCCAAGGTGGTGAAAGAGGCGATCCGCGCGGCCGGCGGCGTGCCGTTTGAAGTGCGCACCACCGCGCCTTCCGATTTCATCACCGGCGCGGGCCGTCAGGGCAGCTATATCCTGGCCGCGCGCGATCTGGTGACGAACGACATCGAGGCGCAGGTCGAGGCGGCGATGCTGGATGGCATGGTGTGCCTGACCAGCTGCGACAAGACGCCGCCGGGCCATCTGATGGCAGCGATGCGGCTCGATATTCCGACCCTGCTGGTCATCGGCGGCTATCAGGCGTCGGGGCAGATCGATGGCGACCCGGTCGATATCGAGGACCTGTTCTCGGGCGGGGTGAGCGAAAACCTGGGCAAGCCGGGCAAGCACCCCATTGCCGAAGTGGCCAGGCAGGCCATCCGCGGCCCCGGTGTGTGCGCCGGCATGGCCACCGCCAACACCATGCATTGCGTGGTCGAGGCGCTGGGCATGTGCGTGGCCGGCTCGGCGCCGGTGCGCGCGAACAGCGACAAGATGTTCGACGCGGCCCGAGCGGCCGGCACGCGCATCGTCGATATGGTGCACGAAGGGCTGACCCCGCGCCGCATCATGACGCCGGGGGCCTTCCGTAATGCCGCCGCGATGGTTCTGGCGGTGTCTGGCTCGATCAACGCGATCAAGCATCTGCAGGCCACCGCCGTCGAGGGCGGGGTGGATGCCGACCTGTTCGCCATCTGGGAGGAGATGGGCCGCAAGGTGCCGGTGCTCGCGGCGGTGCGCCCCAACGGGCCGGTGCGGATCGAAGGGTTCGAGGATGCGGGCGGCGCGCGGGCCATGCTCAAGCAGCTTGAAAGCGTGCTCGACCGCGAGGTGCTGGTCGCCTCGGGGCGGACGATGGGGCAGGATCTGGCCGATGCCGAGGTGGCCGACATCCACATCATCCGCCCGCTCGACCGGCCGATTTCGCAAGGGCCCTCGATTGCCATCCTAAAAGGCTCGCTGGCGCCCGAAAGCGCGGTGGTCAAACTCGGCATCCGCGACGGTTCTCGGCCCGAGGCGTTTTCGGGCACCGCGCGCGTGTTCGACGACACCGCCAGCGCGATGCAGGCCATCGCCGCCGGGCAATTGCGCAAGGGCGACGTGCTGGTCCTGCGCGGGCAGGGGCTGAAAGGCGGGCCGGCCATGGGCGGCGGCGCCTCGATCGTGCTGTTCGCCATCGACGCGGCGGGGCTGGCCAAGGACGTGGCCTTCGTGACTGACGGGCAGTTGTCGGGCCTGTGCCTGAAAGGCTTGACCATTGCCGAAGTCGCCCCAGAGGCGGCCGTAGGCGGCCCCATCGGCCGCGTGCGCGACGGCGATCCGATCGAGATCGACGTTGCCGCCCGCCGCATGGACGTAATGGTTTCGGCCGAGGAACTGGCGCGTCGCCCGGGGCCTGCCAATGCCTTTGCCGTGCCGGCGCAGGGCTGGCTGGGTGTCTATCGCCGCGATGTGCAGCCGATGTCGACCGGCGCCGTGCTGCTCGATCTGGAGTGACGGGGCGATGACGAGAGGCTCTCTGCCGCCTTCTGCCAGCTATACTTCCGATCCGGCCTCGGGCATGGATCGGGACATGACGCAAGAGCAGAATGGCGAGCCGGCCGGCGAGCAGCGCAGGGATGAGGAACCGCTGGCAGGGCGCAGCGCCCGAAAGCGCGGGCCAAAGGCGGCGCCCCCCAAGGTGGTGGCGCTAAAGCCCGCGCGGCTCAGCAGTTTCGCGCCCGATGAGTCCGACCGCCACCTGCTCAATTATCGCCAGGCCAGTGGCGATGTGTCGAGCGATGGGCACTTCCGGGTCACGCGCTCGCTGGTGGTGGCAGCGCGCCTGTGGCGCAAGGTGGCCAACGAGCGGATCAAGCCGCTGAACCAGACGATGGCGCGCTGGGAAACCTTGTTCCATGTGGCCTATTCCGAGGCGGAACTGACGCAGGGCGAACTGGCGCGGCTCATCAACGTCGAGGGGTCCTCGATGGTGCGGATGCTGGACTCGCTGGCGCGCGACGGGCTGATCGAGCGCGAGCAGAGCGCGCTTGATCGCCGCGTGACTGTCAACCGCATCACGCCGGCGGGCGAACTGGCCATTCAGGAGATCATGGCCATTACCAACGACCTGCGCGGCGAGATGCTCGACGAGATCGACCCGGAAAAGCTGGCGGTGGCATATGAGGTGCTGAGCCTGATCCTCAAGCGGCTGGTCCAGATGCGATAGGACCGGCCGCGGCAAAGAGGATGTGTGGCTGTGTATAAA
>DATMUT010000047.1:0-3092 GCA_035563755.1 Novosphingobium sp. | reverse complement strand
CTGCTGCCCCCGGCGATCTGACAAGCCACTCCTGTCTCACCTTCGCCTTTGCCGATGGCGCACGGCGCTGGCGCTTCACGCAGGGCGAGCGGGTGGAGCAGGTCCGCGCCCGTGGCCCCTTGCGCGCCAATCAGGCCGAGGCATTGAAAGAGGCGGCCCTTGCCGGTTTTGGCGTGGTGATGCTGCCCACGTGGCTGGTGGGGGAAGAGATTGCGCAAGGCAGCCTGCGCCCCATTCTGGCCGAATGGCAGGCAGATATTGCCCGCCCCGGTACGCCGCCACAGGGGGATGGCGGGATCCATGCGCTGTATCTGCCCGATCGACGGTCATCGCCCAAGGTGCGCGCCTTTGTCGATTTTCTGGCGCAGCGGTTTGGCAGCCCACCCTATTGGGATCGCGCGCTTTGATCTTTGCGTAAAAAGCAAAGATGCTCGCGATCATGGGCGGATTATCAAGGCAGGCAATTGGGCGCAAAACCCCGGCATCAACCCCTCACCGGAGTGCCTCCCATGACCGACCTCTTGTTTACCCCCCTGCGCCTCGGCTCGCTCGATCTGCCCAACCGGATCGTGATGGCGCCCCTCACCCGTTCGCGCGCCGCCGCTGGCAATGTGCCGTCCGATCTGGCGGTGGAATATTACCGCCAGCGCGCCACGGCAGGCCTGATCATCACCGAGGGTACGCAGATCTCGCCGCAGGGCCAGGGGTACGCGTGGACCCCCGGCATCCATTCGCAAGACCAGATCGATGGCTGGTCGCGGGTGGCAAAGGCCGTGCATGAGCAAGGCGGGCGCATCGTGATGCAATTGTGGCATGTGGGCCGCGTCTCGCACCCTGTGTTTCAGCCCGGCGGCGCGCGGCCCGTGGCCCCCACCGCCATGCCTGTGCCCGCCAAGGCCTTTATCCCCGGCGAGGATGGGCGAGGCACTTTTGCCGATGTGCCGGAGCCGCAAGAGCTGACCATCGCCGGCATCCAGATGATCGTGGCCGATTATGCGCAGGCCGCGCGCAATGCCATCGCCGCCGGGCTGGATGGCGTGGAAATCCACGGCGCCAATGGCTATCTGCTCGACCAGTTCCTGAACAGCGCCAGCAATTGGCGGACCGACCGCTATGGCGGGTCGCCGCAAAACCGCGCCCGGCTGCTGCTGGAGGTGGTGGATGCGGTCTGCGCCGCTGTGGGCAGCAACCGGGTTGGCCTGCGCCTTGCGCCCATGGGCAAGAGCTTCGGCATGGACGAGGCGGAGCCTGAAGCGCTGTTCCGCTATTTGGTGGAGGCGTTGGCGCAGCGCAATCTGGCCTATCTCCATCTGGTGGAACCCAGCGTGCAGGGCCGTGACATCACCGCCATCGATCCGCGCGCCGATGCCCTGATGCGCGATATTCGCAAGATCTATGCCGGGCCGATCATTCTGGCAGGCGGCTACACGCGCCGGAATGCCGAGCAGGCTCTGACCGATGGGCGCGGCGATGCGATTGCCTTTGGCCGGCCCTTCATCGCCAACCCCGATCTGCCCGAGCGCCTGCGCATGGACGCGCCGCTCAACGAGCCTGACCCCACCACCTTCTACGGCGGGGATGCGCGCGGCTACACCGATTATCCCGCGATGAACGCGCCGGAGGCAGTGTCGTGAGCGCCGCTGCCCAAACGATCCGCGGCGGCGTGACCTATGCCATGGCCGCGGCCACCGGCCTTGCTGTTGCCAATATCTATTACAACCAGCCGATGCTGGGCCTGATCCAGCGGGATATGCCCGGCACGCTGACGGCTCTGGTGCCCACGGTCACACAACTGGGCTATGCGGCGGGCCTGTTTCTACTGGTGCCTTTGGGCGATCTGGTAGAGCGGCGCAGGCTGATCCTCGTTCAGTTTCTGGGTCTGGCGCTGGCTCTGATGGTGGCTGCCGTGGCCCCCAGCGGGGCGGCGCTGGCGCTTGCCTCGCTGGTGATGGGAGCGCTGGCCACGGTAGCGCAACAGATCGTGCCGCTGGCCGCTCATATGGCGCCCGACGAAAAGCGCGGCGCGGTGATCGGCAAGGTGATGGCAGGCCTGCTGGGCGGCATTCTGCTCAGCCGCACGCTGGCGGGCATCGTGGCGCAACATGCAGGTTGGCGCAGCATGTTCTGGCTGGGCGTGCCGCTGGCGGTGGCGGCAGGCGGGTTGATGCGGGTGATGTTGCCGGTGTCTCGCCCCGATCGCGTGTCGCACGCGGTCGCAGCGCCATCCTATCCGGCTCTCCTCGGCTCTTTGTGGCACCTGTGGCGCGACCTGCCCACGCTGCGCCGGGCGACCTTGACGCAAGGCCTGCTCTTCGCCGCCTTCAGCGCGTTCTGGAGCATCCTTGCCCTCTATATGCAGCAATTGGGCCAAGGGCCGCAGGTGGCAGGCCTGTTTGGCGTGATTGGCGCGGCGGGCATTCTGGCTGCGCCTTTGGCCGGGCGTCTGGCCGACCAGCGTGGGCCTCGCGCGGCGATCAAGGCAGGCACGGTGTTGGCCATGGTGGGTTGGGCCATATCTGGCGCGGCGCATGGCATGATCGCGCTGGCGCTGGGCTGCATCCTGCTGGATCTGGCCGTGCAAGGCGCGCTGATCTCGCACCAGCATATCGTCTATGCCCTGCGCCCGGATGCCCGCGCGCGTTTGAACACGCTGTTCATGGGCGGCATGTTTCTTGGCGGCGCAATGGGTTCAGCCATGGCGATGGCGGCTTGGCAGGCAGCTGGTTGGCATGGTGTGGGGCTGTTGGGCGTGGCGCTGGGTGCGCTGGCCATGACCATGCAGAGGATCGACAAAGTAAAGCAATCATCGCCTGCCGTCGTAGGCGGCGTGGACGAATTTGCAGCGATGTAGATTGGCAAAATGCCACCCGCGCTGCTAGCCTTCATAAATGACACTGGAAGAAGAAAGCGAGCGAGCGACAGCCATGCTTCTTGGCAAAACGGTTCTGCGCGTTATGCGTTTCCGGGATGCAGAGGTCGTGATTGAGTTCGAAGATGGCAGCAGGATTTTTGCAGATAGCGCTGCGCCTATCGAAGTTTCGATTACCGTGACTGATTGATATCCGTTGGTTTCCGCTTTCACCTTTACCCGT
>DATMUT010000046.1:0-3233 GCA_035563755.1 Novosphingobium sp. | reverse complement strand
CATGCTGTAAACCGCGACAACTCCGCCCATTCCGGCACTCCTGCTTGGCACCGGCTTTGCGCCGCCGCCATCTGCCGGGGATGGCGGCAAAATATCTCAAAAGCAAGACAGCGGGCGCCTAGCCTGCTGCTGCCGGTTGCGAAATGCCATGCCGGCGCAGGGCGTGGCGCAGCTGGTCATAGGTGAGCGACAGCGCGCGGGCGGTCTGGCGCTGGTTGTAGCGATGCCGGGCCAGCGCCGCCTCGAGGATGGCCTTTTCATGCGCCTCGAGCGCCGCACGCAAATCGGTAACCTCCGCCGGATCAGGCACCGGCGCCTGCCCGGCCTGCTCGCGCACGGCCACCGCGACCTCGCGCACGGGATCGGGGCTGGCCGCGCGCGGCGGCGCCACCGGCTTCCACGGCGAGGCGAAGGGGTCGAACACCACCTCGACCACCGGCCCCGCGCCATCGCCCCAGCGATAGACCGCCCGCTCGACCACATTGCGCAATTCGCGCAAGTTGCCCGGCCAGTCATAGCGCTCCATCTGGCCCAGCGCGTGCGGGGCAAAGCCGGGCCAGCGCTCCCAGCCCAGCTCACTGGCCATGCGCCGGCCAAAATGCTCGGCCAGCAACGGCACGTCGCCCTCGCGCACGCGCAGCGGCGGCAGGGTAATCACCTCGAAACTCAGCCGGTCGAGCAGGTCGGCGCGGAACCGCCCCTCGGCGGCCATGCGGGGCAGGTCCTCGTTGGTGGCGGCAACGATGCGCACATCGACCTGCACCGGCCGCGAGGAACCGATGCGGGTGATCTCGCCATATTCGACCGCGCGCAACAGGCGCTCCTGCGCGCCCATGCTCAGCGTGCCCAGCTCGTCAAGGAACAGCGTGCCGCGATCAGCCTCCTCGAAGCGACCGGCGCGCGCGCGCGTGGCGCCGGTAAAGGCGCCCGCCTCGTGGCCGAACAGCTCGGCCTCGATCAGCGTTTCGGGCATGGCCGCGCAATTGAGCGTGATGAGCGGCTCGTCCCAGCGCGAGGACAGGCGGTGCAGGCGCTCGGCGATCAGCTCCTTGCCGGTGCCGCGCTCGCCCACGACCAACACCGGGCGACGCAGGGGCGCGGCACGGCTCGCCCGCTCGACCGCATCGAGGAAGGCGCCCGACTGGCCGATGAACTGGGATTCGCGAGGGATCATTGCCATGCGCCAACATATGGCATGAATTGCCGACAGGTGGCAAACGCCACCATACACCCTTTAAGCGAAATGGCGGATTTGCCCGCAAGCCAGCAATTGGCACGCCCGTTGCTATGTTACCGGCATGAACGATCACGCCCTTCCCGCAGCCGTCCACGCCAGCCCGATGGCCCTGCCCCCGGCAGGCCAGCCAGGCCGCCGTTTCCGGCTTGACAGCGAGGTCGAAAAGCTACGTTCCTCGCCCCAAACCCACCCATTTACCGGAGCGCGCCGCATGGGCATATTCTCCCGCACCCGCGACATCATCGCCGCCAATTTCTCCGACCTGCTCGACAAGGCCGAGGACCCGGTCAAGATGATCCGCATGATCATTCTCGAGATGGAGGAAACGCTGGTCGAGGTGCGCGCCAGTGCCGCGCGCACCATTGCCGACCAGAAGGAAATGCGCCGCCATGTCGACAAGCTCGAGCGGCTGCAGGCCGATTGGGGCGAGAAGGCGCAGCTAGCCCTCTCGAAGGACCGCGAGGATCTGGCCCGCGCCGCGCTGGTCGAAAAGCGCAAGGCTGGCGACATGGCCGAGCAATTGCGCGCCGAGATTGCCGTTCTGGAGGACGGGATGCGCGCCTATGAGGCCGACATCGAGAAGCTGCAAACCCGCCTGCGCGAGGCCCGCAGCCGCCAGAGCGCCATTGCCGCCCGCCTGGAAAGCGCCGAAAACCGCGTGAAGCTGCGCAGCCTGCTGGCTTCCGAGCGCGTGGACGAGGCCATGGCCCGCTTCGACGCGCTCGAACGCCGGGTCGACCATGCCGAGGGTCGCGCCGACGCCCTCTCGCTGGCCGAGGAGAGCAAGCGCTCGCTGGCCGACGAGATCGCCGCGCTGGCCAGCGGCGACAAGGTGGACGAGGAGCTGGCCGCCATGAAGCGGGCGCTGGCCCGCGGCGCCGGCCAGCAGCAAGGCGAATAAGGCCATGGAAGGCATCATCGTGCCGATTGGCGTTTGCGCCATGCTGTTCGTGGGGTTGCCCTGGGTGATCCTGCACTACGTCACCAAATGGAAGACCGCCGCCACCCTCACCAGCGAGGATGAGGCCATGCTCGAGGACCTGTACCAGCTGGCCCGTCGCCTCGACGAGCGCATGGAGACGGTCGAGCGGCTGGTCCGCAGCGAGAACCCCGATTTCCGGGTCGACAACGCCCGGTCGCCCTTTGCCGAAAGGAACCAGCCGTGACCCCTGTTCACACCCGTTTCTACCGCGACAAGGCCAATGGCAAGCTGATGGGCGTGTGCGCCGGCCTGGCCGACTACACCGGCGTCGATGTGCTGTGGGTGCGCGTGGCCATGCTGGTGCTCACCTTCACGGTGGGCTTCACGCTGCCCATCTATTTCGCCATCGCGCTGCTGGCCGATACCAAACCGCAGGCTTTATACGCCGACCGCGACGAGCAGAAATTCTGGCAGGGGGTGCGCCAGTCGCCCGCCCGCAGCTCGCGCGAGGTGCGCTCGAAGTTCCGCGACATCGACCGGCGCCTGGCCGCGGTCGAGGCCTATTACGTCTCGTCCAACCCGCGCCTGGCCGAGGAAATCGAGAAGCTGCGCTAAAACCGGCGCAAAAGGGGGAATTGTGGTTATGAATTCGCTGGGCGCACTGATCCCGCTCATGGGCATGTCGATCCCGATCGTGGCGATTGTGGCCCGCCACCGCCGCCGCATGGCCGAAATTGCCGCCATGGGGCTGGCCACCCGCGGCAATGCCGAGTTCGAGGCGCAAGGCCACTCGCTGCGCCTTGCCACCGACAAGCTGCAGCAGCTCGAGGAGCGGGTGCGCGTGCTCGAACGCATCGTCACCGACCCGGCCAGCGACACCGCCCGCCAGATCGAGGCGCTGCGCGACATGCCAACGCCTGCCCCCCGCGTCTCGATTGCCAAGGGCAACCTCGCCATCTGACCGACACGCAGCCAATTCTCTCAATCGAGGACCTGTTGCCATGAATATGTGGGAAGCCATCGTACTGATCGTCGTGGTGGTTTCGCTGGCCCGCGCGTGGCGCGGCCATCGCC
>DATMUT010000045.1:0-6780 GCA_035563755.1 Novosphingobium sp. | reverse complement strand
CCGCCGCTACCGCGACGTCGGCCGCAGGATCGGCCAGACGATAACCGCCAGCCACGTTGAGATAGACCTCGGCGCTGGAGAAGTTCAGCCCGCAGCGCGCCTCGAGCACGGCCAGCAGCATGGCAAGCCGGCCGCTGTCCCACCCGACAACCGCGCGCCGGGGCGTTGCGCCCGACTGCAGCCGCACGATCAGCGCCTGTATCTCGACCAGCACCGGCCGCGTGCCTTCGATCGCGGGGAAAACCGCGCTGCCCGGTACGGATTCGCCCCTACCCGACAGGAACAGCATCGATGGATTGCCCACCTCGGCCAGGCCCGCGCCTTCCATGGCGAAAACGCCGATCTCGTCCACCGGGCCAAAGCGGTTCTTCAGATTGCGCAGGATGCGATACTGGTGGCTGCGCTCGCCCTCAAAGCTCATCACCACGTCGACCATGTGTTCCAGCACGCGCGGGCCGGCAATGTTGCCGTCCTTGGTCACATGGCCCACCAACACCAGCGCCACGCCGTTCTCCTTGGCGTAGCGGATGAGCTCAAACGCACAGCCGCGCACCTGCGACACGGTGCCCGGCGCGCCCTCGATCGTGTCAGAGTGCATGCACTGAATCGAATCGATCACCAGCAGGTCGGGCGGGTCCATGTGGCCAAGCGTGGTCAGAATATCGCGGACCGAAGTGGCCGCCGCCAGCTTGATCGGCGCGCTGGCCAGTCCCAGCCGCTCGGCGCGCAGGCGCACCTGTCCGGGCGCTTCCTCGCCGCTGATGTAGACCGCAAGGCCACCTGATTGCGCCACCCGCGCGCTGGCCTGCAGCAACAGCGTCGATTTGCCGATACCCGGATCGCCGCCCATCAGGATCGCGCTGCCCGGCACCAGCCCGCCGCCCAGCGCGCGGTCGAATTCGGAAATGCCGGTGCTACGCCGCACCAGCGCCTCGCCCGGTTTGTCCAGCGGTTCAAAGCTGATCACGCGGCCGCCGCCCGACAGGTCGTGCCGGGCCGAGAACACCGTCTGCGGCGCCTCCTCGTTCAGCGTGTTCCATTCGCCGCAATCGGGGCATTGCCCCTGCCAGCGTTGCGTGACGCTGCCGCAGGCGGAGCAGGCATATCGGCGTTTGGGTTTGGCCATGGCCTGCGGGATAGTTGGAACGAAAAAGGAACGCAAGAAAAATGCGAGGGGTTTTCCCCCTCGCATCCATCTCGTCCTATTCGGTCAGATCGCTCCAGGCGGTCTTGAGCCGGTCGAAGAAGCCCTTCGCCTCAGGGCATTCATCGCCGGTTTCGGTCGACTGGAATTCGCGCAGCAATTCCTTCTGACGGGCCGACAGGCGCGTTGGCGTTTCCACCACCACCTCGACCACCAGATCGCCCACGCCGCGCGCATTGAGCACCGGCATGCCGCCGCCCCGCTTGCGCAACTGCTTGCCCGACTGGATGCCCGCCGGAATGGTGATCTCGTGCCGCTGGCCGTCCAGCCCCGGTATCTCGATCACCCCGCCCAGCGCCGCCGTGGTAAAGCTGATGGGCGCGCGCGTGACCAGCGTGGTGCCGTCGCGCTCGAACACCGCATGGCGGCGCAGGTGCAGGAAAATGTACAGGTCGCCCGATGGCGAGCCAAATGGCCCCGCCTCGCCCTTGCCGGCCAGGCGGATGCGCGTGCCGGTGTCAACGCCGGGGGGAATGTTCACTTCCAGCGTCTGGCGCTGATCGACACGGCCCTCGCCCTGACAGGCGCGGCACGGCTTCTCGATCACCTCGCCCCGGCCGTGGCAGGTCGGGCAGGTGCGCTCGACCATGAAGAAGCCCTGTTGCGCGCGCACCTTGCCGTGGCCGCCGCACAGGTTGCAGCGCCGCTTGCCAGTGCCCGGCTCGGCGCCCGAACCGTGGCAAGGCTCGCAAGTGGCCGCCACGTCGATGGTGATCTCGGCCGCCTTGCCGTGGAAGGCCTCCTCGAGGCTGATTTCCATGTCGTAGCGCAGGTCGGCGCCGCGCCGGGCCTGCTGGCGCCCGCCACCACCGCCGCCAAAGGCGTTGCCAAAGATCGACTCGAAAATATCGCCGATGTCGCCAAATTCCGCGCCGCCGCCAAAGCCGCCGCCCTGTGCGCCCGGCCCGCCGTTCTGAAACGCCGCATGGCCAAAACGGTCATAGGCCGCGCGCTTCTGCGGGTCCTTCAGGCATTCATAGGCCGCGCCCACCTGCTTGAACTTCGCTTCGGCCTCGGCATCGCCGGGGTTGCGGTCGGGGTGGAATTTCATCGCCAGCTTGCGGTACGCCGACTTCAGTGTCGCATCATCCGCATCGCGAGTAACTTCGAGCAGCTCGTAGTAATCAATTTCAACCGACATGTCTCGGCCCCCAAGAAAAGGGCCCGCCCCCGGCGTTTTCGGCCAAGGAGCGGGCGCCTTTCATTGCAACATCAGGCCTTCTTGTCGTCGACTTCCGAGAACTCGGCGTCGACCACGTCGTCAGCACCAGCCTCGCCGCCGGCGCCGCCCGGAGCCGCCGCATTGGCCTGCTCCTTCTCGTAGATCACCTGACCCAGCTTCATCGCCTTCTCGGTCAGGCTCTGCGTCTTGGCCTTGATGTCCTCGACATCGCCGCCCTCGATCGCCGTCTTGGCGTCGGCAATGGCCGCCTCGATCTCGGCCTTGAGCGAAGCGTCGACCTTGTCACCATGCTCGGCAATCTGCTGCTCGGTGGCGTGGACCAGGCTGTCGGCGTTGTTCTTCGCCTCGGCCCCGTCGCGGCGCTTCTTGTCCTCGTCGGCGAACTTCTCGGCATCGCGCACCATCTGGTCGATGTCGGCGTCGGACAGACCGCCCGAAGCCTGGATGCGGATCTGCTGCTCCTTGCCGGTGCCCTTGTCCTTGGCCGAAACGTTGACCAGGCCGTTGGCGTCGATGTCGAAGGTCACCTCGATCTGCGGCACGCCGCGGCGGGCCGCGGGAATGCCGATCAGGTCGAACTGGCCCAGGATCTTGTTGTCGGCGGCCATTTCACGCTCGCCCTGGAAGACGCGGATGGTCACGGCCTGCTGATTGTCATCAGCGGTCGAGAAGACCTGCGACTTCTTGGTCGGGATCGTGGTGTTGCGGTCGATCATGCGGGTGAACACGCCGCCCAGCGTCTCGATGCCAAGGCTCAGCGGGGTCACGTCGAGCAGCAGCACGTCCTTGACGTCGCCCTGCAGCACGCCGGCCTGAATGGCAGCGCCCATGGCCACGACTTCGTCAGGGTTCACGCCGGTGTGCGGCTCCTTGCCGAAGAAGTCCTTCACCGCGTCGCGCACCTTGGGCATGCGGGTCATGCCGCCCACCAGCACCACATCGTCGATCTGCGAGGCCGAGATGCCGGCGTCGGCCAGCGCCTTGCGGCAAGGCTCCATCGTGCGGGCGATCAGGTCGGCCACCAGCTTCTCGAGGTCCGAACGGGTGATCGTCTCGACCAGATGCAGCGGGGTGGTCGCGCCACCTTCCATGCGGGCGGTGATGAAGGGCAGGTTGACTTCGGTCGTCTGCGCGCTCGACAGCTCGATCTTGGCCTTTTCAGCCGCTTCCTTCAGGCGCTGCAGGGCCAGACGGTCGGTCTTGAGGTCCAGGCCTTCCTTGGCCTTGAACTTGTCGGCCAGATATTCGACCAGCTTGGTGTCGAAATCCTCGCCGCCCAGGAAAGTGTCGCCGTTGGTCGACTTCACCTCGAACACGCCATCACCGATCTCGAGGATCGAGACGTCGAACGTACCGCCGCCAAGGTCGTACACGGCAATGGTCTTGCCGTCGTTCTTGTCGAGGCCATAGGCCAGAGCGGCCGCGGTCGGCTCGTTGATGATGCGCAGCACTTCAAGGCCGGCAATCTGGCCGGCATCCTTGGTGGCCTGGCGCTGGGCGTCGTTGAAGTAGGCCGGAACCGTGATCACCGCCTGCGTCACCGTCTCGCCGAGATAGGACTCGGCGGTTTCCTTCATCTTCTGCAGAGTGAAGGCGCTGACCTGCGAAGGCGAGTAATCGGTGCCGCCGGCCGTGACCCAAGCATCCCCGTTCTTGCCCTTGGCAATGTGGTAGGGAACCAGGCTCATGTCCTTCTGGGTCATCGGATCGTCAAAACGACGGCCGATGAGGCGCTTCACCGCAAAGATGGTGTTGTCGGGGTTCGTCACTGCCTGGCGCTTGGCCGGCTGACCGATCAGGCGCTCACCATCCTTGGTGAAGGCCACGATCGAGGGGGTGGTGCGCGCCCCTTCCGAATTCTCGATGACCTTGGGCTTGCCCCCGTCCATCACAGCCACGCAGCTGTTGGTCGTGCCCAGGTCGATACCGATAACTTTACCCATTGTATCCCGTTCCTTGACGCTCGTGTGACACCACCCAACCACTCCCCGACCCGGCAACCGGGCCATGCGGCAGAGCTTTCGCGGGGGCTCTTGATGGGGCGGATATAGGAGCGGTTTTTCCCGCGACAAGGCGTCTTATTGCGACAATTCGACGGCAAATTCATAAACCCGCCTGTGGCCGGCCCTCTTCCCATCCCTCTTGGCACGACGCGCGACAGGGCTTAATTGCCAAGCCAGCATTCCAACCGTTGAAAGGCTGACCATGAAACGCGCTCCGCTGGCCGCCCTGCCCATGCTGCTGATGGCCGCTTGCCACCAGTCCCCCAGCGCTCCGGCCGAGGCCCCCTCGGGCACGCCCAGCCCGGAAGCCGCGGCGGCCGAAGCCGTTACCGCCCAGCCCGCCAAGGGGCTGGCCATCATGGACGGCCGCCTGGTGCTGCCGATGATGGCCGGGCACCCCGGAGCTGCCTATTTCACGCTGGCAAATCCGGCCGATGCCACGCCTGTGGCCATCACCTCGGTCGCCATCGCAGGGGCCAAATCGGCCGAAATGCACGAGACGAAGGGCGGCGAGATGGCGCCGCTGCCGCGCGCCGAAGTGGCGCCGGGCGCCAGCCTTGCCTTCGCGCCGGGCGGGCGCCACGTCATGGTGTTCGGCCTGCCCGATACGGTCAAGGCCGGCGACACAGTCGATATCACGCTGACCACCGACAAGGGCGCCACCATTGCCGGCAAGCTGAAGGCCGAGCCGATGGGCGGCGGTGACATGGACCACATGAAGATGTAAGGCTCACGAAAAAGGCCGCCCGAATGTGGGCGGCCTTTTCCTGTTTGAGCGGCCAGCGCAGCGGGCGCGGGCGGCAAATGGGCATCAGCACCGCACGCGATACTCGTGCCCGTCACGATCGGTGCGGTAGCAGCGGCCATCGCCCTTCTTCATGGTCGAGCCGATGGCAGCACCAGCAGCGGCGCCCACAGCTGCGCCCACGAGCGGATCGCCACCGGCCACCGCGCCCAGCACGGCGCCGCCCGCAGCGCCAATACCCGCGCCCTCGCCAGCGTGATTACGCGCGCAACCTCCCATCATCAGGGCAGCTGCGGCAACGGTCGAAATGATGAACATCTTGCGCATGTTTACCTCCATCGTACCGAGGTAAAGAGGCCAGCAGGGCAGATGTTCCATCGCCGGCCCACAACAGGCCGGCGACAGGTGCAGTTTGGCAACCGCATGGGCGCTCGCGCCCGAAGGCGGGGTTTATTCCGGCTTCTTGGCCACGGCCACCATGGCCGGGCGCAGCAGACGGTCCTTGATCGAATAGCCGTGCTGCAGCACCTGCACGACCGTGCCGGGTTCGGCATCGTGGGGGACTTCGATCATGGCCTGATGCTGGTTCGGGTCGAGCGGGAGGCCGTGGGCGGCAACCTTCTGGATGCCATGCAGGCCAAACACCTTTTCCAGCTCGCGGTGCGTGGCCTCGATGCCGGCGACAACGCCCTTGAGGCGTTCATCATCGCGCAGGTCTGCCGGAATGGAATCGAGCGCGCGGGCCAGATTGTCCGCCACGCTCAGAATGTCGCGGGCAAAGCCGGTCGCGGCATAGGCGCGCGCATCGGCAATGTCCTTCTCGAGCCGGCGGCGCACGTTCTGCGTGTCGGCGCGCGCGTAGAGCACCTCGTTCTGCGCGGCAGCCAACTGCTCCTCTAGCGCGGCGATGCGGGTGGCCTCGGTGGCTGCCTCGTCACCGGCCTTGGCGTTGTCGGTCGGGTTCTGCGTCGTTTCTTCGATCATGTCGGTCTTGAATTCCAGCTATCCGATGAGCTTGCCCAGCGACTGGGCGGTGAAATCCACCATGGGGACTACGCGGGCATAATTCAACCGTGTCGGGCCAATTACCCCCACCACGCCGATCACCCGCCCGTCGCGGTCGCGATAGGGCGAGGCGATGACCGAGGAGCCGGAAAGGGCGAAAAGCCGGTTCTCGCTGCCGATGAAAATGCGCGTGGCATCGGCCTCGCGCGCCATGTCGAGCAGGTCGGCCACCGACTGCTTGTCCTCCAGATCGTCGAGCAACAGGCGCACGCGCTCCAGATCGCCCAGCGCTGTTTCGTCAAGCAGATTGGCCGCGCCCCGCACGATCAGCACCGGGCGCTTCATCGCGTCCTCGCTCCACACCGCAAGGCCGCGCTGCACCAGATCGGCGCTGGCCGCATCCAGCGCGCTGCGCCCCGAGGCAATGTCGGAGCGCATCGCCCCCGCAGCCTCGGCCAGGGTGCGCCCGGCCAGATGCGCCGAAATATAGTTCGACGCCTCGATCAGAGCGCCGGGCGGCAGGCTGGCGGGTAGCTCGACAATTCGGTTCTCGATACCGCCATCCTCGCCCACCAGCACCGCCAGCGCACGGCCCGGCGAGAGCGGCACCAGGCTGAGTTGCGCAAGGCGCGGCTCGTGG
>DATMUT010000044.1:0-4538 GCA_035563755.1 Novosphingobium sp. | reverse complement strand
CGCGCGCTCGCCATCGACCAATTGCAGGATTTCGGCCGCAATCGCATCGAGCATAAAGGCCTTTTCGGGCGCCAGCAGCACCCAGCCCCCGCGCGCCGCATCCTGCCGCAGCTTTATCCCGCGGCGAAAGCGGGGCACGCTTGCCGTGTCCACCTGCGCGCCATCGGCCGGCGACCCGCTCATGCTGCAACCATCACGGGTTCGGGCACGAAGCAGCCGAACGGGATCAACCCCGGCGCCACATAGGCCAGATACAGGCCGTTCAGCTGGCTCCACAGCACGTCGCACTTGAAACGCAGCGCGGCCAGCACGGCCTGCTGTTT
Organism: Novosphingobium sp.; assembly: GCA_035563755.1. Taxonomy (GTDB): domain Bacteria; phylum Pseudomonadota; class Alphaproteobacteria; order Sphingomonadales; family Sphingomonadaceae; genus Novosphingobium. The sequence continues at coordinate 4,215 of DATMUT010000044.1, read as the reverse complement.
CTCGACCGTGTCGGCATGGCGCTTCACATAGGCCAGGGCGAAATCGCTGTCCTGCGGGGCCTGGGTCAGGCGCGGGGTGAAATAGGCCAGCGTATCGGGCGTGATCCAGTCATAGTGCGTCAACATGCCCGACACGCGCTCGGAAATGATGGTGGGCGAAAACAGTTCGGTAAGCGAGGAGGCCACCGCCTCGAGCACCGGGCGATCGCGCACGAAATGCACATAGGCATCGACCGCAAAGCGCGTCTCGGGCAGGATCAGCGCGGTGCTTTCGACCATCGCGCGGTCCAGCCCCACGCCATCTACCAGCTTGAGCCAGCGCTCGATGCCGCCCGGTTCAAAGCCGCCCTTGCCGTCGGCCTTGCCATCGTGGTCCTCAATCCGGCGGCGCCATTCGCGGCGCAGTTCCACCGTGTCGAGCCGAGCCATCAGCGTTGCATCCTTCACCGGGATGGCCGCCTGATAGTAATAGCGGTTGAGCGCCCATGCCTGCACCTGCCCGCGATTGAGGCGGCCATCGTGCAACAGGCGGTGGAACGGGTGGTGGATATGATAACGCTCGGCGCCGATCTGGCGCAGCGCCGCTTCCAGTTCCTCGCTCGACAACAGTTTCATGGGCTCATCCTCATCCCGTCATGGCTGACGATCCACCCGGCTGCCTCGGCCTGCGCCCGCTCGGGGCTGTCGGCCAGCAGGACGGGGTTGGAATTGTTCATGTGTATCAGCACCCTTTTGCCGATGGCCACATCGGCCAGCGCGGCAATCGTGCCCTCTGGCCCCGACAGGCTCATGTGGCCCATGCGCTGCCCGGTCTTGGTGCCCAGGCCTGCACGCAGCATCTCGTCGTCGGCCCACAGAGTGCCGTCGAAAAACACCGCATCGGCCCCGTCGAGCCGCGCCTTGAGCCAGTCGGGCATGGCCGCGCAGCCGGGGATGTAGAACACCCGCCGCTCGCCATGCGATAGCATCGCGGCCACGGTCGTCTCGTCGGCCACCACGGCCTGCATGCCGGCGCCTTGCTCCATGTAGAGCGGCACCTTGCCCGGCACGGCGAACAGTTCGATGCGCAGGCCGCCTGCCAGCTCGACCGGCTGGTCCAGTTGCAACCCATGGCGCGCCACCACATCGCGGGCCAGCACCTCGAACACGGGGTTGGCATCGAGAATGGCGTGAATGCGCGGCGTGGCATACAGATCGAACGCCTCGCGCTCGCGCAGGGTCAGCAGGCCGGCAATGGCATCGACATCGCCGCCCGTCAGCACCACCCCGCGAATGGGGGTCGAGCGCAGCCCGTGCGCCGGGTGCAACTCGCTTGTCGCGCCGATCTGCTGGCGCAGGTCGGGCGAGGCGTTGAGGACGTACCAGTCCGTGCCATTACCGCTGACGGCAACGCTGGCCTGAGTGCGCGCAGGCGCCGCAGGGTCGCCGCCGCGTGCGCGATTGCACGCCGCCGCGTTCGAATTCCACTGGGGGAAGCCGCCACCGGCCGCCGCCCCCAGCACGATGATTTGCATCAGGCCTTGAGGTCGGCGCAGGCGTAGCAGTTGATCTCGGCGCCCAGCGCGATTTCGACGATCTTGGGGGTATTCCAGGTCATTATGCTCTCCTCGGGTCGATTTCGCCGCCCCTTTTACGAAGCGTGCCGGGTCAAGCTATCGAATCGACACGGTTTCGCAAGGGGATCGGACCAAAGTAGGAGCAATCAGCCAGCCACAGCCTCGGCGCGAACCAGCGGGGCGTGGCGATCGACCAGAATGGCGCTTGCCTGGTTCAGGCCCACCAGTTCGACCTGCACCCCGTGACGCCGCAGCTTGCCCACAACATCCTCCAGAGCGGCCACTGCCGTCACGTCCCACAAATGCGCTGCGCTCAGGTCAATCCGCACATGACGCGCCGTTTCGCGCAGGTCAAAGCGGTCGGCAAAAATGTCGGCGCTGGCAAAGAAGATTTGCCCCGAAACGGTATAAATGCGCGTGTCGCTGCGCGGATCATGCTCGGCGCGCACCTCCATCATGCGCGTCACCTTGAAAGCGAAGAACACCCCGCTGAGCAGCACGCCCACAACAACGCCGGCCGCCAGATCATGCGTGGCCACCGTGACCACCACCGTTGCCAGCATGACCATGCCCGACACCTTGGGGTGGCGCCCCAGATCGGCCAGCGAGCCCCACGAAAAGGTGCTGATCGAGACCATGATCATGATGGCCACGAGCGCCGCCACCGGCACTTGCCCCACCCATGCCCGCAACGGCACCAGCACCACCAGCAGAAACACCCCCGCCACCAATGTCGAGAGGCGACCTCGCCCGCCGTAGCGCACATTGCCCACCGTCTGGCCGATCATGCCGCAGCCGGCAATGCCGCCAAACAGGCCTGCCGCCATATTGGCCAGCCCCAGCCCGGTGCACTCGCGCGGCTTTGAACTGGTGGTCTCGGTCAGGTCATCGACCACGGCGGCCGTCATCAGCGATTCAAGCAGGCCCACCGCCGCGATGGCCAGCGAATAGGGCGCAATGATCCGCAAGGTTTCGAAGTCGAACGGCACCCCCGGCAGCGCGAAGACCGGCAAAGAGGACGGCAGCCTGCCCAGATCGGCCACCGTGCGCAGCGGCATGGGAAACGCCATGCTGATGGCGGTGAGCACCACGATGCAGATGAGCGGCGAGGGAATGGCGCTGCTCAGGCGCGGCAAGAGGTAGATGATCGCCAGCCCCGCCCCGATCATCGCATAGGTGTGCCAGGTCACCCCCAGCATCTGCGGTACCTGCGCCGAAAAGATCATGATCGCCAGCGCATTGACGAAACCGGTTCGCACCGAGCGCGAGACAAAGCGCAGCAGCACATCCAGCTGGAGCAGTCCGAACACAATCTGCAAAAGCCCGCCCAGCACCGTTGCCGCCAGCAAGTAGCGCAGCCCGTGCGCCTGCACCAACGCGCCCACCACCAGCGCCACCGACCCGGCCGCCCCCGAGATCATGGCCGGCCGTCCGCCAGCAAAGGCGATGACAATGCCAATGACAAACGAGGCAAACAGCCCCACCTGCGGATCGACACCGGCCACGAAGGAAAAGGCAATCACCTCGGGGATGAGCGCGAAGGTGCCTACCATGCCGGCCAGCACATCCTTGCGCGCAGCGGCGGGCCCGCCGAACCATTCGGCGCGATAAGAAACAGAAATCAGGGAAGACATCGTCAGGAAAGTTCCGCGAAAATCGCAGCGGGCCAGCCAAAGGCAAGACCTGGGGAAAGGCTGCGAAGTGCGTTGTCCGGCGGATCGGCGGCCGGAATAGCCACCCGGAATTTCACCGGGTCCTTGCGAATGGCAAATCTGTAGCGCGAACAGGCCGTTGCCACAAGCAGCGCGCGGCATGCGCTTCGGGGTGTTCTTTGCAGCAGAGCGGATGTAAGCTGCCGATTGGAACATTCCCCCATCGAGAGGGAATGCCACAGCGGGAGACATGCCATGATCGATCATGTCTACAAGATCGTCGAAATCGTTGGAACATCACGCGATGGCCAGGACAGCGCCATTCGCTCGGCATTGGACCGGGCGAGCAAATCGCTGCGCGGCATCCACTGGTTCGAGGTTGCCAATCAGCGCGGATATGTCGAGCCGGATGGGGGCGTTCTCTATCAGGTCACGCTCAAGGTGGGCTTCACCCTCGACGAGTGACCTGCGGGAATGGGCCAGTGTTGCATCACCGCAACTGTGGGCGTTGCTCTTATCCATGCAGGAAATTTATTCACAATGCCGTTTTATCATTACAATCTGTAACGATTGACGGACACATAATTACACTTCATCATCCGTAAAAATCAAAAAGTTACAACAAGGGAGGGTGTATGAAACTCTGGTCCATCCGGGCCGGCGCAAGCGCTGTCGCGCTCGCCGGAGCCATTGCTGTCGCCGCTGGCGCTCACGCGCAGTCAACGCCGCAAAACGATGATCGAGGCATTCAGGAAATCATCGTGCGCGCCCAGCGCGTCGAGCAAAGCCTGCAAAAAGTGCCCGTCGCGGTCACGCCCGTCTCGGCGCGCGAGCTTGAGAACAAGCGGCTGCACGACCTGCCGCAGCTCACGCTGGCCGTGCCCAGCCTTGGCGTCACCACCGACAATGCCTTTACCCTGCGCGGCGTTGGCAGCCAGATCTTCAGCGCCAATGTCGACTCCTCGGTGGGCGTGATGGTCGACGATGTGTCGCTGGGCGTGCCGGTG
>DATMUT010000043.1:0-39088 GCA_035563755.1 Novosphingobium sp. | reverse complement strand
CGCTGACAAAGCGCCCGGCCTCGAGCGTCCAGCTGTTGGTATCGGTGCGGGTGCGGTTGAGGAAGGCGGCCAGGTCGATCGTGACGTTATGCGCGGGCGTGATGCGCAATTGCGCGCGGCCGCCATAGATCTTGGTCTGGTTGATGTTGTTGATGCCCAGCGCCACATTGTCGATATAGCCGGCATCGTGGCTGTAAAAGCCCGAGACGCGCAACGCCGCCAGATCGCGCACGATCGGCAGGTTGACCATGCCGTTGAACGTGTAATTCAGCCCGCCGCCATCGGTCGAGGAAACGGTCGCGTCGGCCGCGCCCTCGGTCTTGAAGGTTGGCTTGTTGTAGATGACGCGCAGCGTGCCGCCCATCGACCCGGCGCCATACAGCGTGCCCTGCGGCCCGCGCAGCACCTCGATGCGCGACACGTCGAACAGGCGCAGTTCGGGCGTGGTGCCGCCCGCATCGCTGCTCGACCCGACAACGCCCGTTACGGGGGTTTCGTCGTAATAGACGCCCACGGTGGGTTCGCCCGCGGCCTGGATGCCGCGAATGACCACGCGCCGGTTCGACGGGCCGCCATCAACGAAATTCAGGCTGGGCGCGTTCAGCCCGGCAATGTCGCGCACGCCCGACTTGACCAGCGTGTCGCCGGCCACCGCCGAGATCGAGATGGGCGTGTCCTGAAGGTTGGTGTCGCGCTTGAGCGCGGTCACGACGATGTCGCCGCCCGTATCCTGCGGGGCGGCCTGAGGCGCGCTTTGTGCGTGGGCGGGCATGGCCGCCTGGCACATGGCCGAGGCGCACAGCAACGACAGGCGCGTCAGCCGATGACGCGCAACCCTGCGAAAATCCATTATGTAACCCCCATTTAAGGGCGTGTGCGACAGGCGCACACGCTCGATTGCCTACGAGTCCGTGCCGCCCCCTGCGAGCATCTGTGCCGGATCTGCTTGTTGCGATCCGTTCTTTCGGTGCTGGTTTGCCTGGCTGTATGGCCAGCGCGGCGCCGATGCCAAAACGCTATCGGCCACTCCAGTGACCGTCAAGACCACCATGCGCAGAATGCCATAAATCTGCAATTATGTGCCAGTTTATTCGCATTGCGCACAAATATATGGGTAAATTTGCCAATTTTGCGCAAGCTTCATGCATGCAAATCGCCCATCGGACAGATTATGCAATTCTGTTTCGGCTCGCCCCTGCCCGCTTCAGCAGAAATCGAGCGGCAGGGCGGTGGTCCGCTTCATCCATTTGAGGACAATGCTTGAGCGCACGGACTCGATGTCCCCGCTCGACATCAGCTTGTCCGAAATGAAGCTGGCGTAGCTTTCCAGATCGCGCGTGACGACCTTGATCATGTAATCGGCCTCGCCCGCCAGATATTCGCACGACACCACTTCGTCGAGCGAGGACATGAGCGCATTTACCCGCCTTTCGGCCGCAGGCGAATGGTCCTTTATCTTGACCACCACATAGGACGACACCCCCAGCCGCAGCTTGCTCTTGTCGAGCACGGCCACGATGTTTTCGATATACCCCTCGTCCTTGAGCCGCTGCAAACGGCGCGAACATTGCGAGGCCGACAAGTGTACCTTGCCGCTCAGCTCGCTCGGGCCAATGTCGCCCTGCTCTTGCAGGCAGGCCAGTATCCTGCGGTCGAACTGGTCGAGCCGGCCGGCAATGGTCATGAAAAGCGCCTCCTGATGCGGATAGCCCTGCGCAAGCTGTGTGCGCATTATGGGCAAAACATGCAAAATATCCTCAATTATCGGCACAAACCCGCCAAGAATGCAAGCCGCATTCCCGCCCGCTGCGATAGGTTGAAAAGGCTCGGCACCATCGCCGGCCCTTCTCTCACACGGACCTGCCAGTGCCCTTTCCCGACCTGTTGCCCCAGCCTGCCGACCCCCTGCTTGCCCTGGCCCGCTCCGCGCGGCAGGACACCCGCCCCGCGCGCCTCGACCTGAGCGTGGGCGTCTATCGCGCCGCCAGCGGGCACACGCCGGTCATGCAGGCGGTAAAGGCGGCCGAACTGGCGCTGTGGCGCGAACAGGCCAGCAAGGCCTATCTGGGCGTCGAGGGCGACCCGGCCTTTCTCGAGGCGATAGGCGCGCTGGCGCTGGGCAGGCCGCAGCCCGACCTGCTGGCCATGCAAACGCCGGGCGGCACCGGCGCGCTGCGCCTGGCGGCCGACCTGCTGAAGGCGGGCAAGGCCGATCGCCAGATCTGGATCGGCACGCCCAGCTGGTCGAACCATGTGCCGGTCATGGCGGCGGCCGGCCTGCACACGCGCTGCTTCGCGCAATTCGATGTGGCCCGGCAAAAACTGCTGCCCGAGGCGCTGCTCGAGGCGATCGCGCAGGCAGCGCCGGGCGATGCGGTGCTGCTGCAGCCTTTCTGCCACAACCCCACGGGCGCTGGCCTCTCGCCCGCGCAAATCGTGGCGGCGGGCCAGATGATCGCCGCGCGCGGCCTGGTGGCGCTGGTCGATGTGGCCTATCACGGCTTTGGCGGCGCGCTGGCCGAGGATGCCGCGCTACTGGCGCTGTTGCTCGACCAGTTGCCCGAGGCGCTGGTGGCCTATTCCTGCAGCAAGAATTTCGGCCTGTACCGCGAGCGGGTGGGCGCGCTGTTGGCCCACAGCACCCATGCCCCGCAGCGCGCGCTGATGGCGGGCAACCTGCAGGCGCTGGCCCGCGCCAATTACTCGATGCCGCCAGCGCATGGGGCGGCCATTGTCGCCGCCATTCTGCACGATCCGCAGCTTGAGGCGCAGTGGCGCGACGAGCTGGCCGGCATGGCCCTGCGCCTGCGCGAAACGCGCGCGGCGCTGGGGGCGGCAGGCGTGGCGGGCGCGGTCGACCTGAGCGCCATCCCGGCGCAAAGCGGCATGTTCAGCCTGCTCGACCTGCCCCGGGGGCTGGCGCAGGCGCTGCGGCGCGACCATGCGATCTATGTGCCGGAATCGGGGCGGATCAACATTGCCGGGCTCGATGCCTCGCAAGTGCCCGCCTTTGTCGCGGCCCTGCGCGCCTGCCAGGCCCGCGCCCCCGCGCTTCACGGATCGGTCGAGAGATAGGCCAGCGTCATGCGCCCCAGCTCGATCTTGAGCGAGGCCCAATCCGCCTCTTCGCGCGTCTCGGCCACCGAACCCAGGCTGAGATAGCGCGCCAGCGTCGAGAAGATGATCTGATAGGCCGCATTGGCCTTCAGCTCGTGGTCCTGCCCGCCAAATTCGTGGCGATAGCGCAGCATCGCCTGCGTGCTGGCCTCGTCCGAGCTGCGGGCGATGCGCTTGCCCGGCTCCGACACCAGCGGGTCGTGCTGCGCGCGCTCCATGATGAGGCGCAGCAAGGGCGCGTGCTGGCGCAGCATTTCGGCATAGGCGGTCACATAGCGCGGGATAAAATCGGCAAGGCAAGCCGATTCCCCGATGGCGCGGATCAGCATCTCGCGCTCGTCATGCTCGATACGCTCGAACTCCTGCGCGATGACGGCGCGCACCAGATTGTCCTTGCCGGCAAAGCGCAGATAGATCGAGCCGATCGACACCTGCCCCAGATTGCCCACATCCTGCAGGGTGAAATCCTCGTTGCCCCGCTCGAGCATGAGCGCTTGCGTGGCCTGCAGCATCCGCTCGAGCGAGGCCTGCGAGCGCGGCTGCTTGGGCTGGCGCGCAGAGCCGGCCCGGCGGCGGGCGGGCGCGGGGTCGCTGCGGGGCGTATCGTCTTGCGGCATTTGGTCAGGCATAGCGCGCCACCGCATCCGAAATTGACAGAAACGTCAATTCCAAAATTGGCTCATACGGCGCTTTCCTGTGGCAAAAAATGCCGGGCAAGCTGGATTCTGCCCGGCAATCACCATTCCAATATGCATGTCTGGCCAAAGCAGCCGGCCCGCTCAGGCGGCCAGTTGCAGCTGCTTGGCATCCTTTGTCGTGGGCACGAAAGGCAGGTAGGACACCCGCATCCGCACGGCAAATTCAACGGCATGCGCGCCCGGCGCCAGCCCGCCCTCTTTCAGCACGATAATCTGCGCCTTCTCGCCAAAATTCCAGCGATTGTCGTAGACCGTCTCCATCTCGTCGAGCGTGTAGGTGCTGCCCCGCACCGAAAAGCGGATCGCCTCGCGCGGCATTGCCTCGCCATCCACGCTGACCGCAATGTCCTCGATCATCGAGAGGCCAAGGCCGCGGTAATAGGGCAGCCGCCCCAGAAACGAAAAGCCGCCCTCGACCTGCGCGAGGCTGCCTTCGACGATCATCTTGTTGTCCATCATGGCGCCTGTCTCCCTTATGCGGCCACGGGGGTTTTCAGGGCAGGCACCTCGGCCTCGCCCAGAAGGCGGGCGAGCATCACCTGCTGGCGGCGCACCTGCTCGACCGAGTCAGGTTCGCGCGCGTCCTCGATCCAGCGGTTCCCCTCATATTCCGAGCAGATATAGCCGGTGTAACCGCCCTGCTGCAGCACCTTGACGATCTCGTCATAGGGGATCGAGGGTTCGACATAATCCTCGGTCATCTCGTAGAACTTGCCGTGCACATTGTGGATGCGCGGCATGTAGTCGAGCATGCGCCTGGGCTCGAAAGCGGCATTGTGGCGCAGCGTTTCGGCCATGGCGAGGGCCGGCCCCACGCCGCCCATCTCGCGCACGTTCAGGATGACATATTCCGACAGCACGCGGTCGGCATAGGCCTTCTCGATATAGTCGGCGATATGCGCCGGCACGCCGATGCGCATGAATTTCTCTTTCCACACCGGCGGAAAGCCGAACAGGAACATGCCCATGTCGGGCAGGAAGCCCAGCGCGTCCGAACCCGATTTCTCGAAAGCCTCGGCATGGCGGATGATCCAGGGGTGGTCGAAATGCAGCGGCGCGTGCACCTCAATCAGGATCTTGATGCCCTTTTCCTCGGCATAGGGCGCGGCCGCCACCAGCACCTCGGGCGCGATCGAGACCAGCGCGCGGATGTATTTCATGCCCAGCGCCGCGCCAAAATCGACGTCCTTCTTCACGCTGGCGACCTGCTCGTCAAAGGGCATTTCGCGGCCCTTGTAGCGCTTGTAATCCAGCATGAAATCGTGGCTGACGGGGGTCGTGCCGTATTTGGCCATCAGCGCGTGCCAGTGGTCGATGTCGGCCTGCGCCACGCCCACCTCGGGCCAGCCCCAGAAGGTCTGCTCGCCGATGATCTCGATGCCGTGGGCGCCCAGTTCGGCGCTGGTGCGCACGGCATCCTCCAGGGTCATTTTGCCCTGAAACGTCTCGTTCTGATAGGAATAGAGGCTCACGCCCCGCTTGATCTGACTGGTCATGCCATTCACCTGGCTGTCTGGTTGATGTTCAGGGATGTTCGGCCGGCGCATGTTGGCACGCTCGGCTCAGGCCCTCTCCCCCGTTCGGGACTGCATTTATTAGAATTATGATTCCTAAATTTTACGCCGCCGTCAACCCAAAGATTGCCGATCAGCCGCGCATTTTTTGCCTTACCCCCCGCCAAACCCACGCAAACCGCGGGGGCCGATTGACAAAAATATAATCATGATATTGTTTTTGACCGCAACAACACAAGGATGCCCGACATGACCCGACGCGCCCGTTTCCCCGCCCGTTTCCACACCGCGCTGGCCCGCAAGGCCGCAGCGCTTGCAGCCCTTGCACCGGCCTGCGCCCTTGCCGCCACCGCGCCCGCCGCCCAAGCCCCCGGCGCCATCCTGCACCAGCCCGTGCTCTCGGCCGAACTGGCGCTGCGCCTGGCGGCCACCGCCCGCGCCGCCTGCCTGCGCAACGGCGCGCAAGTGGCCGTGGTCATTGCCGATACCGCCGGGCAAACCCGCCTGCTCGTGGCGGGCGACGGCGTGTCCTCGATCGGCGTTGAATCGGCGCGGAGAAAGGCGCTTTCGGCCGCGCTGGTGGGCTTTCCCACCGCCGGGCTGGTCGAGGCGGCCAAGGTCGCGCCGGCCTATACCGACATGCTCAGGGCCATGCATGGCGACATGCTGTTTCTGGCCGGCGGCCTGCCGCTGCGGGTAAACGGGCAGCTGGCCGGGGCCATTGGCGTGGGCGGCGCGGCCAATGGCGAGGCCGACGAAGCCTGCGCCAAGGCCGCCGTGGACGAGCTGGCCCGCCAGCAGTGACGCCAAAAGGGGGCGCCAGACACCCGGCGCCCCTCCCCTTACCGGCCCCTCACTTCACCGGATAGGCCTTGGCCTCCTCCTCGACCGGCAGCGTGACCTTGCCCGAGGCGGCCCATTCGGTGCCGCGCGCCATCAGCGTTTTCAACCCGGCAAAGCCCAGCCCCACCTCGTCATGCCCCAGCGTGATCGAAAAGACGCGGCCCTTGCCATAATCGGCGGTCCACACCTGCGGGTGATCGGCGTCCATGCCCTTCATCTTCGCCAGCTTGTCGGGCGTATAGGCGGCAACGGGGTATTTCGGCCCCGCCAGCTCGGGCTTGTAGGCCGCCGAAGCGTCGTGCGCGGTGGCCAGCACATGGATATGCGCCTGCGGGTCCTGCACCATGTTGGTGTACATGTCGTCGTTATAGGTCCAGATGAACTCGCGCATGCCCTGTGTGATGGGGTGGCTGCGATCGACGATATGCACCGGGAAGCCGCCCGGCGGCGAGCGGCGGCTTTGCCCCGGCTCCATGACGGCGCCCACCAGCCGGCGATATTCGGGCCAGTTGTAGCCAAAGGTGAAAGAGGAGTGATAGGCCACCAGCCCGCCCCCCTGCCGCACATAGTCGAACAGCGCCTTTTCCGCTTCGGGCGACCAGCGGTGCTCGACCGGGTCGTTATAGACCCAGCGGCTGGAATAGTTGAGCAGCACGACATCATAGCCCTTGAGCGTGTCGAGATTGCCGTGGTCGAAATCCTCGATCACCCGCACGTCGAAACGGCCGGTGTCCTGCAACTGCTTGCGCAGCAGGTTGTTCACGCCCGTCCAGTCGTGCTCGTAGCTGTTCCAGCCCGAGAGGATCAGCACCTTCAGCCGTTTTTCGGCCGGATCGACCGGAATGGCCACGCGCTGCACCGTTTCGGGCGGGCGATAATCGGGGTGAACGATGACCTGCGCGCGCGCCGATGTGGCGCAGGCGGCCGCGACCGCTCCGGCCATGGCCAGAGCGCGCCATTTGCCTTGCAACATGATTGCCTCTCCTGTTGTGGTGTCGGGATAGGGAAGTGGTGGAAACTCAGGCCGCCTGCGGGGCGCCGTTTTCGCCGCGGGCGGGCGCGGCCGGGCGGCGCGCGCCGTCCATGGGCCAGAACAGGATGACGCCCGCCTGCGCCAGCAGCACGCCCGCCGGCCACAGGTAATAGGACCAGGCAATGGCATCGCGCGCGCCCTGGCTGACCGCGCCGGGGTGATAGCCGGCCGCCGCCAGCGTATAGGCCAGCCCTGCCGTGCCCAGCGCCATGCCCACCTTGGTGGCCAGCGATATGCCCGAGGAGAGCAGCCCCTCGCCGCGCAGGCCAAAGCGCTGTTCGTGATAGTCGACGCAATCGGCCGCCATGGTGAAGATCGAGGTGGTGGTCACGCTGATGGCCAGCGAGGCGGCGACAAAGCCGGCCACGAACAGCCCCGGCCGCCCCTCGAGCGCGGGCAGCACCGCATAGATGGCCAGCGCCACGCCAATCGCCCCCAGCCAGCCCCGGCGCATGCCGGTGCGCCGCAGGATGGGCGGCGCGATGACCGCCCCCAGCAGCAGCGTGCCCGAAACCGAGGGCAACAGCACCGAGATCGCCCAGGGCGCATGCAGCACCTCGATAGCGAAAAAGGGCGTGGCCGAGAGCACCGCGCCAAAGCGCAGGAAATTGAGCGAGGCCACCGCGAAAGTGACCAGCCACGCCCGGTTGCGCAGCATTTTCCCCACCGCCGGCAGAACCGCCACGGCAGGCGGGGCGGCATCGTAATGCACCTCGCGGCAGGTGCGGAACAGGTTGAGCGAGAACACCAGCGAAAGCAGGCCGAACAGCCCGGCAAGGGCGGCAAACCCCATGCCCTTCCCGCCCAAAGCCGCTCCCAGCACATCGATGAGCGGCATGGCAAAAGCGGTGGCCACAATGACCGAAAGCGCCGTCATGCCCGCCCGCCAGCTGGCCAGTTGCAGGCGCTCGTCGGTGCGCGCGCTCATCATGGGCAGCAGCGCGGCCAGCGGCACGCTGCCCAGCGAAAAAAGCACGCCCAGCAGGTTGAAGGTGACAAAGGCCCAGACCAGCCGCCCCTGCGCCCCCAGCCCCGACGGCACCGCAAAAGTGAGCACCATGAGCAGCGCAAAGGGCGCGCCCGCCAGCAAAAAGAACGGCCGCGTGCGCCCCCAGCGGCTGCGCGTGCGGTCGACCCACACGCCCACGCCCACATCGACCACCGCATCGAGCAGCCGCGCCAGCAGGAACAGCGTGCCCACGGCCGCGGCCGGCAACAGCGCCACATCGGTATAATAGAACAGCAGGAAGGCGCCTGCCATGTTCCACGGCAGGCTGAAGGCGAAATCGCCCATGCCATAGCTGAATTTCTCGAACAGGGTCAGGCGGCGCTCGGCCATCTTGCTCTCTCCCCCAAAGGCCGGGCGCGTCTTGAGCGCGCCATCTGGCCCCTATTGCGCTGTTTTCAGGCCCCCAGAGCCGCGCTGGCCGCCGCCAGCGATGCCAGTGCCGGCATGGTCGGGCGGTATTCCAGGCCAAAGCTGCCGGTATAGCCCATCTGCGCCAGCTGCGCGCAGGTGGCCGCCAGATCCAACCCGCCCGAGCCTGGCTCGTTGCGACCGGGCATGTCGGCCAGTTGCACATGATGCACCAGATGGACGCGCCCGGCCAGCACCTCGGCCATATCCTCGCCCATCACCGCCGAGTGATAGGCATCGTAGAGCAGGCGCAGGTTGGGGCTGCCCACCGCCTCGACCAGATCGAGGCCCAGCGTGGTGCTGACCAGATACATGCCGGGGTGGTCGATCACGCTGTTGAGCGGCTCGAGCAGGGCAACGACGCCGGCCTGCTGCGCCATGGCGGCAATGCGGCCGAGCGCGCTGACCGCCGTGTCGAAATGCTCCTGCGCGCTGATGCCCTCGCGGGTGAAGCCCGAGGCGACGATCATGGGCGCATGGCCCAGCTTTTTGGCGGTTTCGAGGCTGTCGGCAACGGCGGCGAACAGCTCTTCGTGCTGCGCCGGGTCGACCAGGCTGCGGCGCGGATCGGCGCAAAAGCCGGTGAGCGTCACGCCGGTTTCGGCCAGCGCCTGCGCAATGCCCTCGATATCCTTGTCGCGCCACAAGTGGAATTCGGCGCGGTCATAGCCGGCGGCGCGGGCCGCGCGGATGCGGTCGGGCATGGCCTCGTGCTCGGCGGCGAAAATCCATTCGATACAGGGGGACAGCTTCACGTCTCTCTCCTTCGCGCAAGACGGCGCGGGCGCGGCCGGGGCGATTGTGCCGGGCTGAACATTATTGGAATTGCGATTATTATTTGAACCTATGCCGCATAGCGCCCTGCCGTCAACTCCTTTTGCCGGGGCAAAACGCAAGATGCGGAAATACAAGGGGAATGCGGTCAGAGGTGGAATTTGACTTCTGATATTATCACGTCTTTTCAATGATTTTGTGATTTTACGCTTCCCCCCTCCCCTTCCCTCGCATCGGGCCGCACGACCGCTTGACAGGAAAACAGAATCGTCAATACTAAAATCACAATTTCATAATCACGCAAAAGCGGGGAGGATATGTCACATGCATAAACGAATTTTCTGCATTCTGCTGGCCAGCGCCAGCTCGATGGCTGCAACCATGGCCAGCGCCCAGGCGCCAGCCACCGCCCCCACCACCGATACCGGCGAGCGCGAGATCATCGTGACCGCGCAGAACCGCAAGGAAAGCCTGCAAAATGTGCCGATCGCCATCTCGGTCGTCTCGGGCGAGGCGCTGAAATCGCGCGGCATCACCGACTTCACCTCGGTGCAAAAGGTCTCGCCCGCGCTCAACATCACCAACGACACCAACAACACCCGCGTCACCGTGCGCGGCGTGGGCACGCTCTCGAACAACGAGGCGCAGGACCAGTCGATCGCGGTCAACATCGATGGCGAGTACATCAACCGCCCCACCATCCTGAACGCGGCCATCTTCGACCTGGACCGGGTCGAGGTGCTGCGCGGGCCGCAGGGCACGCTCTATGGGCGCAATTCCACCGGCGGCGCGGTCAATTTCATCACCCGCAAGCCGGGCGACACCTTTGCCGCCAACGGCTCGGTCACCTATGGCAACTACAACCAGGTGATCGTTGACGGCGGGGTCGACGTGCCGCTGGGCGGCGTGGGCGCGGTGCGTCTGGCCGGCTTCTATCGCAGCCACGATGGCTATACCTACCACCCCAACGCTCCCTACAGCCCCACCAGCGCCTATACGCCCGGCACATCGGCCACCAGCGACGATGACAACACCGGCGGCGGCCGCGTGAGCATCCGCCTGCACCCGGCGCAGGGCCTGACCATCGATGGCGCGGCCGAATATGTCGAACAGAACCTCATCCCCGCCTCGCAGGCCTGGGCCGACATGACCAGCGCGGCCAACAACCCGGGCACCGGCTCGGCTTGCGGCAATGGCTGGGCCTCGGCCGGCACGATTGGCGGCAGCCCGGCCTGCGTGCCGCAGAACACCCGCGCGCTGGCCGGCATCAACCGGCAGACCTATAATGCGCCAACGCTGGGCACAGGGTGGCTGCACCAGTATTCGGTGGCCGGGCGCGGGCGCATCGCCTGGGATCTGGGGCCGCTCACCCTCACCTATACCGGCGGCTATCGCTTCACGCGCGATTCCAACATGCTCACGCTGGCGCCGGCCTATGTGTTCACGCATAATGGCGAGACGGTGGGCACCCACAGCCACGAATTCCGCCTGAACGGGGTTACGCATGGCATCACCTGGCAGGCCGGCGCCTTCTACTTCCGCGAGAAGCAGTGGACCAATGGCGGCCTGTATACGCCCTTTGTGGGGGCCAACGGCTCTTATGTGAACTACTTCCAGCACCCCACCGACACGCAGAGCATCTCGGGCTTCGGGCAGGTCGAGGTGCCCGTGACCGACAAGCTGACGCTGGTGGGCGGCGCGCGCTATACCCATGACGTGCGCAACGCCACCTTCCGCAATTTCAACCCGTTCTATTATGTCTTCTCGGGCGGCACGGGGGCCTTCAACACCGGCCCTGTCGATCTGTCGCCCATTGCCGGGCAGGTCGGCTATAGCGAGGTGCCGCTGCACTATGCCGGCAGCAAGGCCACCTGGCTGGCGGGCGTGAACTACAAGCCCAATGCCGCAACGCTGCTTTATGCCAAGGTGTCGACCGGCTACAAGGCGGGCGGGTTCGACGGGTCGGGCAATACCTTCCGGCCTGAAAACAACACTGCCTATGAAGGCGGCGCCAAGCTGAAGCTGGGCGGGCATCATCAGCACACGCTCAACGTGGCCGGGTTCTATTACGACTACAAGGACCTGCAGAACGACGTGCTGCTCAACCCCACGATCGGCGCGCAGACGTTCAACGCCGGCAAGGCCAAGATCTATGGCATCGAGGCCGAAGCCACCCTGCGCCCCACTCCTGACGACACGCTGACCCTGTCGGCCAACTGGACCCATGCCCGCTATGGCGAGTTCACCGCCAGCGTGAGCTATTATGGCGAGGATGGCACCCAGAGCCCCACCGTGAACCTGGCGGGCAAGCGCCTGCCCCAGTCGCCTGACTGGGTGCTGACGCTGGGCTATGACCACACCTTCCACATTGGCGGTGGCACCCTCGTGGCCTCGTTCTTCGAGCGGTACAAGGGCGACTATTACCTCGACTTCTACAACTATGCCGACAGCCATCAGGTGGCCCACACCCAGACCGACCTGAGCGTGGAATACAAGCCCGCCAACAAGCGCTTCAGTGTGCAGGCCTATGTCCGCAACCTCGAGGATTACCGCTCGCTGGCCTATGCCGGCAATACGGTGGTGCCGGGTCAGGCCAACATCTACAACTGGCAGTTCAGCCCGCCGCGCACCTATGGCGTAAAGCTGGGCGTGGAGTTCTAGGCGCTTCTTTCAAGGCCATTTCGGGCATGTATGGCGCCGGCGGATCCTTGATCCGCCGGCGCTTTTTCTTGTCCCCTTTTTCCGTTTCCAAAGGAATGTCCTGCCCTGTTAGAGGGGTTAATCATAAGGTTAGACAGGTTAGCCGCATGTGCTGCGCGTCCGACTCGCGGCAAATGCGTGAGTCGCGGGTTTGGGCTGTTCCCTTTGTGTCGGTGAACCGTTCCCGATAGGTCGATGCCCCTGTTCCCGATAGGTCGAGAATGCGTTCCCGAAGGGTCGAAAGCAGGCGCGTGCTGTTCCTGAAAGGTCGAAGGATGGGGCGGTGCTGTCAGAAATTGAATCAGTTTTGAAGGACTCTCCAACAGGGAGGTTCAAATCTCCAACAGGGCCAACAGGCGCGATCACCCCGCGCGCTGGCGGCACGACACTTCGGGAACGCAAGGGCGAGCAGGCAGGCCCCTGCCCGCCTGCCCTCACCCGTGCAGCGTGTGGCGGTTCTTGTCGTGATGGCGCTTCACAAAGCCGATGAAGGCCTTTTGCCAGTCAACCGGCGTGCGCTCGGCGTCGGCATTCACCCATTGCTCGAACTCGGCATGCAGGGTGTAGAGGTCCCAGCCGGGGCATGTCGCGCGCAGGTGCTCGATCGTCTCGTCGGTCATGAAACCGCGGGTGGCCGCGGTCGACAGGCCGGCCACCGTCGCGCGGATCAGGCGGCGGGCATCGATGGTTTCGGGCGGTTTCCCCGGGGAAACTGCCAGCTCGGCGCTGGCGGCCGCCTGTTCCTGTGGGGCCAGCCCCTGCCCTGCCCCATGCTTGCCATCGACGCGGCGCATGCGGATGGCGGTTTCGCCACCGCGCGCGGCTTCCACGCTCAGGTCATAGCCGGGCAGCTCGTTCTTTTCGGCCAGTTTCAGCAGCTCGAACTTGAAGCGGCGATATTCGCCCTCGGCGCCCGATTTCTCGAACAGCACGGGCATGGTGATGGCAAAGCCCCCCTCGCCCGCGCCGCCGGCATGTTTGCGCGCGACGCGATACAGCCACCGCTCGCGCCCGCCGGTAATGTCGAAATAGGCGCGGTCGATCGAGAGCACGCCGCCCTTCATCATCACCCCTTCCCAGAACCAGTTCGACAGCTCGATGGTCATGCCGCGCGACCGCTCGGTCTTTTCATCGACCAGCTGCGTCCACCCGTCGAGCCAGCTGAAAGTCGCCTCGCGGCGGTTCTCGGCGCGGATATTGGTCTTGATCGTGGTGGCCACCAGCCGGTCGAGCGCCTGCCCCAGCAGCTCGTAGGCGCGGCCCGTGGTGGGCCGGCCAATCGCGCGCAGCAGGTCGTAAGGCATGATGTTGAGCTTGCGGGGCATGTCGTTCACCCCGCGCCGGGCCATGTCTGACAGCACGCTGGCGCAATAGATCAGAATGTCGGCATCCCAGATGGTGGCCATGCCATAGCTGGGGTTGGCCGACACATTCACCCACAGCTTGCCGTCGGGGCTGGTGTAGTCGATGGGCTTGGTGCGCTTGGTCTTGGCCAGGCTGAAGAAGGGGCGCTCCATCATCTCGCGCTGATCGCGCAGGGGCAGGTCGGCGATATAGGGCAGGAACAGGTCGAACTGCTGCGCTGCGGGGCCTTTGCGCTGGCGGGTCACAGGCGTGCCCGCCCTGCCTGTTTCCCCGGGGAAACAGCGCCTGCCTTGTGGGCTGCACTCACTGGCGCGGCGCCTTTCCCTGCTCGCCCAGCGCCTCGAGCGCATGGCGGAAGGCCTCGACCAGCTCGTCGTTGGTGGCGCCCGATCCGGCATAGACCTTGATCGTGGCCCCCTGTCGGTTGGCCGACTGCACCGACAGCCCCAGCCGCCCATGCGCGCTGCTCCAGCGGAACAGGTCGGCAGGGGGGGCGCTGGCGTCCTTGCCGGCCTCGATCAGGCGGCGCAGCACATCGGCCGCGGGCAGGGCAGGGGAGCCAGCCTTGCGCAGCGCGGCCTGCTGGGCGGCAAGGGCGCGGGCTGCCTGGGCAATCGCCTTGCCGTTCTGGTCGATGGCCTGGGCCAGCGCATAGCCGGGCTTCAACTGCACATCGGCGGGCGAGGCAAAGGCGGCGATCACCCCGTCGGGAATGCTGGCCACCTTGAGCATTTTCGAAAGCCATCCCTTTGACACGCGCAGCCGCTCGGCCATGCGGGTGAGGTGGTTGCCATAGTGCAGCTTGAGCGCCTCGGCATAGTTGCGCGCCCGCTCGAGGTCCGAGACATCCTTGCGCGCCCGGTTCTCGATGTCGGCCAGGCGGAAGGCGGCCTCGTCGTCCAGATTGGCCACCTGCGCCACGAACTGCATGTCGGGATAGCTGTTGGCCCGCAGCCAGCTGACCGACCAGTGCCGCCGCGTGCCGGCAATCACCTCGTAGTCATGGGCCGGGTCGTTTTCGAGGCGGCGCACGATGGCCGGCACCTTCTGCCCGCCCTCGGCGATCAGCGAGTCGAGCAGTTCGCGGCAGCTCTCTTCGGAAAGATGGGCATAGCTGCGCGCATTGCCCGGCCACACCCGCACCCGCGCCGGGTCGAGCAGCAGCTGTGTAACCTGCCGCACCTCGCCGCTGGCCACGCGGGCAATCGCGCTTTCGCGGCCCAGCAGGGTGGTGCCGCGCAGCCTTTCGCGCACTGGGGCCGGGGCAGGGTAGGGGGCTTCGGCGGTCACCTCGGCCTGTTTCCCCGGGGAAACATCCGCAGGGGCAGGGGGGGCTTCCTCCTCGTCCGAAAGCAGCGCCGCCAGATAGTCCGATTGCTTACGCGCCATGGATCAGCTCCTCCTCGCCCACGGGCGACACCCGGCCCCAGCCGGCGCGCACCAACTGCTCGACCTGCCCCATCGCCTCGTCCAGATTGGCCTTGCAGCGCTTGTGCGTCTTGGTCGTGCCAATCGCCTTTTCCAGCTCGTACACGGTCATCATGCGCAGCGCGGCATGGCTGATCTCGGCCGAATCGAGCACCGGCACCGGCAGCAGCGCCGCGCCAAAGGTCTGCTCCATGATGGTGCGCACCATGGCGTGGCTGGGGTCGTTGGCGTCAAACTTCGAGCAGATCAGCCGCACGAAGGAATAGTCGACCGCAATGCCCGCCTCGACCAGCTGGTTGATGACCTGGTCCATCATCGAGAGGAACTGCACCGTCGAGCAGAAGTCGGGCGTGGTGGCCGCCATGGGCACCAGCAGCGCATTGGCCGCCTGCATGACCGCAAGGCTGATCGTGCCCAGCGCCGGCGGCGGGTCGAGGATGACCACGTCGTAATCGCGCGAAAGGTCGATAAGTCCTTGTTTCAGCTTGCGAAAGCGCGCGGCCAGAACCGCTTGCCCATCCGCGCCCGCCGCCGCCAGCTCGTATTCCACATCAAACAGCTCGAGGTTTGAGGGGATGAGGTCGACATTGGGCCAGGGCGTTTTCTTGACCGCATACAGCAGGTCGGTCTGCGTCGGGTCGATCGAGAGATAGGGGTAGAGCGTTTCCTCGCGCGTGATGTTGAAATGCGGGTTGAAGCCGAACAGCGTGGTGGTGGTGGCCTGGCTGTCGCAATCGACCACCAGCACGCGGTAGCCCTGAATGGCGAAATAATGCGCCAGATGGGTCGTCACGGTCGACTTGCCAACGCCGCCCTTGAAGTTCTGCACCGCGATGATCTGCGCCACATCGAGCGGCGCGCGGGCCGGCGAGGCGTCTAGCACCTCGCGCATGTTGAGCAGCTGCGCCATCGTATAGCCCAGCCGCCGCCCGTTCTCGACGGGGGCTGGGGGCAGGCGCCCGTCCTCCTCGGCCATGCGGATGCGGTTGGTCGAGCAATCGAGCAGCTGCGCGGCCTCGGCAATGCCAAAACGGATGTTGAGCGCCTTGCGGCTGTCGGGCAGAAAGGCCTTGCGCCGCAGCCGTTCGATCATCTTCTCGCCGGCGTCCGACAGGTCGCCAATTTGCGTGAGTACTGAATGCATACAGGCCGCCTGCCACCATTTTGAACGACGATTTGCCAAGGTATTGCAAAAGGCATTCAAAATGGCAAGCCACCGCCAGCGATGAATGATCTGGCCGGCATTATGCGCGCCCGGCAATCGAAAAGATGAATCACAGACGCGCGGGCGATTCCTTTTCCTCGTTGGACGCAGGCAGGCCCCCGCGCGAGTGTTGGGCCATGAAACAGGCCCTGTCGATCCCCTTTGCCCTGCATCTCGAAGCCCGCGATCCGGCCCGCAACATCGCCCGCCGCTATGCCATTTCGGTCAGCCGCGACCTGTTTGGCGCGGTGGTGGTCGAGCTAGCCTGGGGGCGCATTGGCGCGCGCGGCACAAGGCGGCGCCACGCCTTCGCGCATGGGGCCGATGCCCGCCGCTTTGTGCTGCAGGTGCTGCGCCGCCGCGCTGGCCTGCCGGCGCGCATGGGTCTGGCCTATGCGCGCGCGGGGCAGAGGGGCGGCCGCTAGGCGGCGGCTGCGCGCTACACCTTGCCGCGCAGCGTTACGCCAAACATGCGCGGGTCGCTGGGCGTGCCCACGATCAGCCCGCTGTTGCCCGCCTGCACGGTCACGTTCTGCAGATAGTTGGCGTTGGTCAGGTTGCGCACGAAAACCTCGACGCCCCAGCGCGGCCCCACCCGCACCCCGGCCGAGGCGTTGACCAGCGTATAGCCGGCAATGGTGGTATAGGCGCTGTCGGACGCCTCGCCATAGATCATGCTGCGCAAGGTGGCGTCGGCGCGCAGGTACAGCTGGTTGGCGCCCAGATTATGCGTGACCTCGCCGCCCAGCGATCCGGTCCATTTGGGAAGGCCCGGCAGCCCCTTGCCGGTCAGGTCGCACGAGGTCGTGGCCGATCCCGTCAGCTCGATCGGGCAAGGCCCGGCCGGGTATGAGGCATAGCGCCCGTCGGCAAAGGCCAGGCTGCCACGCAGCGCGAACCAGGGCGCCACCTGCCAGTTGCCATCGGCCTCGACCCCGCGCACGGTCACGCGCGGAATGTTGGCCAGATACGAGCGCAGCGCCACAACCGCGGCATTGTCGACCACATTGGCCTGAAAATCATGCACAACCGTTGAATAGACCGCCAGGTTGAGCGTGGCCCTGCCGCCCAGCCACTGGCTTTTGACGCCCGCCTCCCAGGTGAAGTTGCGCTCGGGCCGGATGACGGCGGTGGACAGGATGGGATCGCCCGAGGCATGGCCCGCAACGCCCGCCGGATAGACCGGCAGGCCCGACATGTTGATGCCGCCCGACTTTTGCCCGCTGGCCCCGTTCACATACAGCAGGATGTCGCGCGTGGCCTTCCACGCCAGGTTGACGCGGCCCGACAGGCCCTCTTCCGACACGCCGGCCGAATAGTTCTGCGCGCGCAGGATAGAGTTCTTGTCGGAAATCAGCGAGGCGGTGGTGGTGGCAAGGCCGCCGCTCACCGTGGTGGCATAGGTGCCGTGCTTGGTTTCCCACGTTTCGCGCAGGCCGCCGGTAAAGGCCAGCCTGTCGGTGATGTGCCATGTCGCCTCGCCAAACACGGCCAGCGAGTCGGAATGGAAATCGGTTGTGCCATCCTGCCCATAGCCGTCGAGCAGGTTGGACGGCCGCCCCGATGGCAGCAGCCAATAGGTGGCCTGCGCGCCATAGATGCTGATGGGGTGGCCCACGATCTTCTGGTGGAAGTAATAAAGCCCGCCCACATAGTCGACCCGCCCCGGAGTGCGGTTGGCAAAGCGCAGTTCCTGGCTGATCTGGTCCTGCCGGCTGGGGATGTGCTGGGTCATCTGCACGGGCACGCCGGTATAGTCGCGGTCGTTGGCCGCGTCCCAGTCCCAGAAACGCCAGGCGGTGACCGAGGTGATGGCAAAGGGGCCGCTCTTCAGCTCGGCAATGGCGCTGGCGCCGCCTTCCTGCGTGTCGACGCCAACGCCGGCGTCGATGTCGGTGATGCGGGCATAGGGGTTGGTCGAGGGCACGCTGTAGCCAAGCCCTGCGGCCAGCGCGGCATATTGCTGGGCGACGGGCTTGAGCGTTGGGGCCACGCGCACATAGACCTGCGTGCAGCACTGGCCCTTGAAGCTGGACCAGTCGCCAATCAGGCGGATCGACAGGTTGCTGGCCGGGGTCAGCAGGATCTGCCCGCGCAGGGCGGCATTGTCGATGTTGTTCTGCCACACGTTGTAGCGCTGGTTCCAGATCACCCCGTCGCGTTTGGTGAGCGAGCCCGACAGGCGAAACGCGGCCAGATCGGCCACCAGCGGCCCGGTAATGGCGGCCTTGAACTGGCGGAAGTTCTGCTGGCCATAGCTGGCTTCGGCCTGCGCGCCAAAGGTGAAGCTGGGCTTTTGGGTGGAAATGCTGATCGCGCCCGCGGTGGTGTTCTTGCCAAACACCGTGCCCTGCGGCCCGCGCAGCACCTCGATATGGTCGATGTCGACAAAGTCGAAGGCCGCTGTTGCCGGGCGCGCGTGATAGACCTCGTCGACATAGAAGCCCACGCCCGGCTCCAGCCCGTCGTTCGCCTGGCTGACCGACACCACGCTCGAGCCAAGGCCGCGGATGGTGAAGGCGGTGTTGCGCGGGTTGGCGCTGGAATAGTTGAGCGAGGGCACCAGCGTGGAAACCTGTTGCAGGTTCACGCTGCGGGTGGCGGTCAACAACGCGCCGGTCACCACCGAAAGCGCGGCCGGCACATCCTGCGCGCGTTCGGCGCGGCGGCGGGCGGTCACGGTAATGTCGGCGGCGGCATCGCGCAGTGCCGGTGGGGCTGGTTCGGCGTTTGGCTCGGCGTTGGCTGCGCGGGCGGGCGCGCAGGCCAACAGCATGGCGGCGGCCGAAACGGCCGGCAGAAGGGCGGATTTTCGCATGAAAGGGTATCCCTGAGGTCGTGTTTTATTTGTATATTAAAAAATATAGTTGAGCACCCGGCTAGCTGCCTTTGCCTTGCCGCGCAATGGCTATTGCGCCCGCGCCCGCCCGCCAATTTGCCCATTGCGCCAGTGTCATGGCCGCCCGCCGGCCCGCCGCGCGGGCCTAAGGCGGGCATAGCTGTTATCCTGAATTTGTCCGACTGGCGTAATGGTCGAAAAAGAGCCACCACCCTTGCCGC
Organism: Novosphingobium sp.; assembly: GCA_035563755.1. GTDB lineage: Bacteria > Pseudomonadota > Alphaproteobacteria > Sphingomonadales > Sphingomonadaceae > Novosphingobium. Next base: position 19,935 of record DATMUT010000043.1, on the reverse strand, counting down.
CGCGCGTGGCAGGGTGCGAGCCAGCGTTTTTCTCACACCAGCATTTTCTCACAAGGGCGACACATGGTTTCCTCGACCGACAACAAGCAGATGCACCTGTTCGCAATGCCCATGGGCAGCGGCGCGCATGTGGCCAGCTGGCGTCATCCGCTGGCATCGGGGCGCGCGGCGCTTTCGCCTGCGCACTACCTCGAGATTGGCCGTATTGCCGAGCGGGGCCTGTTTGACGCGGTGTTCTTTGCCGATGCGCAGGGCTATCGCGCCATGCCCGGGCGCGACGCCTTCTCGCGCCTCTCCTCGCTCAGCATCGACCCTGTGACCATGCTGGGCAGCCTGGCCATGGCCACCAGCCGCGTGGGCCTGGTGGCCACCTTGTCGACCAGCTACAACGAGCCTTTCTCGGTCGCGCGGCGCATGGCCACGCTCGACTTCATGAGCGGCGGGCGCGCGGGCTGGAACGTGGTGACCGCCCAGTCCGAGAACGAGGCGCACAACTTTGGCCGCGAGGCCCACTATGGCCACGACGAGCGCTATGCCCGCGCCAGCGAATTTGTCGATGTGGCGCGCGGCCTGTGGGACACCTGGGCCGACGACGCGGTGGTGATGGACCGCGAGGATGGCCGCTTCTTCGACCCGGACAAGGTGAATGCCCTGCGCCACGAGGGCGATTTCTTCAAGGTCGAGGGGCCGCTGACCACGGGCCGCCCGCCGCAGGGCCACCCGGTGGTGGTGCAGGCCGGTTCCTCGCCGCAGGGGCTGGATCTGGCCGCGCGGCAGGCCGATGCGGTGTTCACCTCGCACCCCACGCGCGAGAGCGCGGTGGCCTTCTACAACGACCTGAAGGCGCGCGTGGTCGCCGCCGGCCGCCCGGCCGACAGCCTGCGCATCCTGACCGCCATTCAGCCCACCGTGGCCGAGACCGAGGCCGAGGCCAAGGCCATCGCGCAGGAGCTGAACGAGCTGATCCACCCCGACGTGGCGCTGGCGCAGCTGAGCATGCAGTTCGGCGGCTTCGACTTCAGCCCCTATGACCTTGATGGCCCGCTGCCCCATGTGCCCGACAATATCGTCTCGCGCGGGTCGCAGCAGCGCATTGTCGAATATGCCGCAAAGGAAGGCCTCTCGCTGGTGCAGATCGCGCGCTATGTGGCCGCTGGCCGCACCAGCCACACCATTGCCGGCACCGGCGCGCAGGTGGCCGACCTGCTGGCCGACTGGTTTGCCGCCGGCGCTGCCGATGGCTTCGTGATCGCCGCGCCCATCTCGCCGGTCATGTTCGAGCGCTTTGTCGACCTGGTGGTGCCCGAGCTGCAAAAGCGCGGCCTGTTCCGCACCGAATATGCCGGCGAGACGCTGCGCGACCATCTGGGGCTGGAGCGCCCGGCCGCCCACCAGACCGGTATCGAGCCGGAAATCTGGCAGCAGCCGCGCGCCTGACCCAACGCCGGGGGGGCGGCCCTTGCGCCCCCTCGCACCCCCTTGTTTACGGAGCCTGCCATGAGCCTGCCCACCCCGCTTATCAACCGCAGCCGCGCCCAACAGGTGATGCAGCAGGCCGGCGTTTCGGCCATGGTGCTGGCCGACCCCACCAACATCTATTACGCCACCGGCTTCTGGCCGCAGACGGTCATCATGGGCAATGTCGGCTCGTCGGTGGCGGTGGTGCCGGCCGATGCGGCGCAGCCGGTCACGCTGGTAACGGCCCAGTTCCTGCACTATTTCTTCGACATCGACGATGTGCCGCCCGGCAGCCCGCTGCAGATCCTGCTCTATACCGCGCCCGATCAGGATGGCGAGAACGCCATGCCGCCAATCTTCTTCCGCTCGGCCGCCGATGGCACCGAGGATGTGTACGAGCGCGCCACCCGCGCCACGACGCTCGCCCAGCTCGAGGCGCATCCGGCCTATGTCGATGCCGGGCAGGCGGTGCGCTCGGTGCTCGGCGGGCTGGGTGAGGGCGCAATTGCCACCGACAATGTGGTCTCCTCGTTGCTGGCGGGGCTGGGGGCAGGGGCTGCGCGCCCGGCCGGGCCGCTGCTGCGCCGCACCCGCATGATCAAGAGCGTGCACGAGATCGGCCTGATGCGCATTGCCGCGCAAAGCAACTGCGAGGCGTTTCAGGCGGCGCTGGCCACGGTTGGCATCGGCTCGACCTATGTCGACCTGCAAAACGCGTTTTTTGCCGAAACCGGGCGGCGCGGGGGCAAGCCGGTGTTCATCTCGACCGACCATGTGCCCTATCGCCAGCGCCGCAAGGTGATTACCGAGGGGCGCGCCTTCTCGATCGATGCGGTGGCCACCTATTCGGGCTATCACGGCGATTATGGGCGCACCATTCTGGTGGGCACCCCCACGGCCGCGGTCATGCAGGCGGTCGAGGGGGCGATTGCCTGCAACGCGGCGGTGGCGCGCAATCTGGGGCCGGGCCTGCGCTATTCCGACATCAGCCGCATCGGGCAGGAAGCGGTGGCCAAGGCCGGCTTTGACATCACCACGCCCTCCTCGCCGCACAGCGTAGGCCTGTTCCACACCGACGAGGCGTTCAAGGACGACGGGCTGGTCTTCGCCAAGGCCGACCACCTGATCGAGGAGGGCATGGTGCTGAGCGTCGACTGCCCGATGCTGCAGACCGACATGGGCGGCACGGTGCATCTGGAAGACCTGTGGCTGATCACCGCCAACGGCTGCGAGCCGCTCAACGACACCGCTCACCCCTATTACCAGTTGTGAGCGCGCGCCGTTAAGTCGAGCCTTCAGGCCCCGCCGTCAGGCAACGGGGGCCTGAAGGCGGGCATCTTCCTGCGCCGCTGCCGCGCGCAGGGCAGGCATCAGCTCGCGGCCAATCCGCTCGATGTCGGCCAGGCCGTGATAGCCGCGCAGGATGAAGCCGGTCACGCCCGCGCGGTAATAGTCCATCAGCGTGTCGACCAGCTGGTCGGGCGTGCCCACCAGCGTGCCGCTGTTGCTTTGCCCGCCGCGCAGGCGATTGATGCCGTTCCAGAAGCATTTTTCCAGCCGGTCGCCGGTTTGCGCCAGCGCCGCGGTGCGCTGAAAGCCGGCGGCGGTGGGGGCGGCGGCATTGGCCGGCGGGGGCGGGGTCAGTTCGCGGATGCGCGCCTCGATGGCAGCGGCCGCGTCCCAGGCCTGACCCTCGCTCTCGCCCAGCACCAGGCGGATCGACATGAGGAAGCGGGGCGCCTTGCCCGCAGGCGCCGCCGCGCGCACCTTGCCCACAATCTCGCTCATGCCCGCCACCGTGTCGCTCAGCGTTGCGAACACGTCGGCGCAGTGCGCGCCCACGGCAATCGCATCGTCCGACAGGCCGCCAAAGCAGATGGGAATGGTCGCGCCCGTGGGCCGGATGGCCGATGCCGCCCCGTTGAAGCGATACCACTTGCCCTCGTGGTCGATGGGGCCATCAGCGCCCCACACCTGGCGCAAAATGCCGATATATTCGCGCGCGCGGTCATAGCGCTGCGCCTTGGTCAGATAGTCGCCGTCGCCCTGCGTCTCGATGTCGCTGGCAGCGGTGATGATGTGCACCGCCAAACGCCCGCCCAGCTGGTGATCGAGCGTGGCGGCCATGCGGGCGGCCATGGTGGGGGCAATAAAGCCGGGCCGGTGCGCCAGCATTATCCCCAGCCGCTCGGTTATGGCGGCCACATAGCCGGCAGTCGAGATATTGTCGGGCATCGAGGCGGCATTGGCCACCAGCACCCGGTCATAGCCCCATTGGTCGTGGCAGCGGGCCTGCGCGGCAATGGCCTCGATGTCGTAGTGGTTAAAGGGCACGGGGGCGATTTCGGTGCCCGAATTGTGGTGCAGCAGTCCGTTGATCTCGATTGTCACTGGCAGCTTCCTGCATGGCGCGCGCAAGGGCAGGCATGGCCCCGCGCAGGTCTGGCGGGGCTGGCGCAAAGCGCGGCGCGGGGGGTGAGTGGGTGGCGCAGGAATGGCCACCTTGCGGGCAATGGGCAATTGCATTTAATCTTGCCCTCCATGCATGGCATTTATCGCCCCTTCTCAGGCGGCGGGGCGAGCGGGATGGATTTGCGGCAATTGCGCCATTTCATCGCGGTGGTCGAACAGGGCTCGCTTTCGCGCGCGGCCGAGAAAGTGTGCCTGACCCAGCCGGCGCTCACCCGCAGCATCCAGTTGCTCGAGGACAGCGTGGGGGTGCGCCTGCTCGACCGGGGGATCAACGGCGCGACGCCAACGCCGGCCGGCGAGGCCATGTATCAGCACGCCCGTTTCATGATGCAGGCCAGCGAGCGCGCCCGGCAGGACGCCCGCGCGAGCGCGGCCGGCGGGCGCGACCGGGTGGTGGTGGCCATCGACCCGCAGTTTCCGGCGCATGCCGTGCGCGCGGCCATTGCCGCCCATGTGGCGGGGGGGGCCTGTGTGTCGCTGCGCTCGGGCTTTGTCGATGGCTGCGTCGACCTGCTGCTCGACGGGGTGGCCGATGTGGCGGTGGCGGTGGTGCCGCCGGCCGCCATGGGCGTGGCGCTGGCCTACGAGCGATTGTGCCCTGTCGAGATGGCCGTGTATGCGGCCAGCGATCATCCGCTGGCGGGGCGGGGCGGGCTTACGCGGGCCGATCTGGTGGGGCAGCGCTGGGCGCTCATCGACCGGCCCTTTGCGCAAGAGGCGCTGGTGCGCTTTTTCACCGCCGGCAGGCAGGGTTTGCCGGCCGACCTGCTGCGGGTCGATGATCTGGCGCTGCAGGCCGAGCTGGTGCTGCGCCAGCAATGCCTGGCGCTGATGCCGGCGCATAGGCTGGTCGGGCAGGATGCGGTGGCGCTGGCGGTGTCGGGCATGCCGCTGGTGCATCAGGCCGGGCTGCTGTATCTGCCGCACGAGGGGATGCGCCCCTCGGTGGCGGCGATGATCGAGGCTTTGCGGGGGCTGGCGCCGGGCTAGGTCCGCGCAGGCGCCACTTGCGCAGGGCGGGTGCGGTGGTCTATATTCGAACCGAATTCAACCCTGCGAGCGCCGCCATGAACATGGAAAGCCGGATCAAGCCCATCAGCTACCTGAAAGCCCATAGCGCGCAGGTCATCCGCGAGCTGGGCGAGGGGGCCGCGCCGCTGGTCATCACCCAGAACGGCGAGGCCAAGGCCGTGCTGCAGGACGTTGGCTCTTACGAGGCGACGCAGGAAACGCTGGCGCTGCTCAAGCTGCTGGCACTGGGCCGGGCCGAGGTGGCCGCCGGCCACACCCTGCCGGTCGAGGGGCTGGCCGCGCGCATTCGCGGCGCCTGACCGGCAAGGCTATGACCCGCGCGCAAGTACGCCTGACGGCCGGCGCCGAGCAGGATCTGGCCGGCATCTACAGGCGCCGCATGGCCCAGCGCGGGCCGGGGGGCAGCGACGGCGCCGAAGCGCTGCTGCTGCGCCTGGTCGACGCGATCGAGAAGCTGGCCGACCACCCCGCCAAAGGCCCCGTTCCGCCCGAGCTGGAAGCGCTGGCCATTCGCGACTACCGGCAATTGTCGCTGCCGCCCTGGCGCATCATCTATTGGCCCCATGCCGAGGGCGGGATGCCCACCGTAACCGTCATGCTGATTGCCGATGCGCGGCGCGACTTTCGCACCCTGCTGCAAGAGCGCGTGCTGGCCCGAGGCTAGCGCGCGGCTAACGGGGGGCTAGCGCGCGGCCTGCAGCGGGCGGGTGGGCACCACCGCCAGCCCCCACGGGCTGCCGGCCGAGGTGATCTTGCCCGTCACGCGCATGTTGCGCAGGTCGATCGCGGTCACATCATCGCCCGGCCCGTTGGCGGTAAAGGCGGCGGTGCCATCGGGCGAGAGCGCCAGCCCCCAGGGCCGCTCGCCCACGCTGGCCGAGGCGAGGATAGGGGCCGCCGCCGCCGCGTCGCCCGTGTCGATTTTCAGCAGCTTTCCGCCGCGCCCGGTGGTCACGTAAATCACCGGCCCGGCGCCGTTCCTGATCGCCATGGGCCGCTCCTCGGCGCTCAGGCGGATGGTGCGCAGCACGCGCGGGCGCGCACCCTTGCCAGTGTCGATCAGCGTGAGCGAGGCGCCGAATTCGCCCGCCACAACAGCTCGCCCGCCGCCCAGAAAGGCGCTGTTGCGCGGCCGATCGCCCACCGGCAGCGTGCCGGCAATCGCCCCGCCCGCGCCGCTCCCCCTGTCCGCAAGGCTTATCACCGTCACCTTGTTGTCCTCTTCCGAGGTGGCCAGCAAGGTGGTGCCATCGGGCGAGACGGCCACGCCCTCGGGCTGGCTGCCCACCGACAGGCGCGCCAATATGTTGCCCTGCGTGTCGAGGGTGAGCAATTGCCCGGCATCCTCGCTCGAGACATACAGGCGCTTGCCATCGGGGCTGATGGCCACCTGTTCGGGGTCGGACACGCCGCGTAGCGTACGCACGATCCGCCGTGTGGCCAGATCCAGCACGACAATGCCATCGGCCGCCTTGTCGGGCGGGGGCAGGGTGCTTTCATCCACCCCCGGCCCGCCTATGGGCGACCCGCTGACGGCCACGTAAAGCGTGGTGTGATCGGGGCTGGCCACCAGCCCGCGCGGGCGCTTGCCAATGGCGATGCGGCCAATCTCGACCTGCCGCGCCGGGTCGATGATGCTGATATCGCCGGCGGTTTCGTTGGTGGCATACAGCAGGAAGCCGGCATCGCTGGCGGCAACACCTGCGGCATTGCGCGCGGCGGCCAGCAGCACCCCCAGCCGCCGGGTCAGCGCGCCGGGAATGCGGCACATGGTGGGTAAAAGCCGCTGCCGGTCCTCGAAGATCTCGGTGTCCCAGCGGATCTGGTCCTGCAGTTCGGCGCTGGTGCTGGCGGTATCGCCCAGCCGGTCGCTCTGGCCATAGCCGGCCTCGATGCGCCGGGCCAGTTGCGCCTGGCGCGCGTTGAACCGGCCTATGCCCCCCACGACAAGGCGCAATTCGGCCCCCATCGTGTCGACCAGCCCCGAGGCCAGCAGCGCCATGGCCGCGCGCGGGTTGGCCTGCCTTGCGGCAAAGGCCGAGATGCGGTTTGTGGCCTCGGCCTCGGGCATGGCGCGGCGGGCAATCGCGCTGGCCAGATCGGCGATGGCGGCATCGTTGCGCCAGTCGGGGCTATAGGCAGCGCCCGCCCACAGCCATGTGCCATCGGGCGCGGCAGGCGCGGGGGCGCCGCAGGGCCAGCCCGCCGGCGGTGCAGGCTGAGAGGCCGGCGCACCCGCCGCCGCCGCCGCGTTGCCCCCGCCCGCACACAGGGCCAGCAGCAACGCGCCAAGGCGCAACCTCATTTCAGCGTGGCCAGATAGGCGATCAGGTTGACGCGGTCGGCTTCGGCCGGAATGCCGGCAAAGATCATCTTGATGCCCGGCAGCTTCTGGCGCGGATTGGCCAGATAGGCGTCAAGCTCGGCCGTGGTCCAGGTCAGACCGCTGGCCTTCATGGCAGGCGAATAGGTGTAGTCGGGCAGCGAGCCCGCCTTGCGCCCGACCACGCCAAACAGGCTGGGGCCAACGCGGTTCTCGCCCGCCTTGGCCGAGTGGCAGGCGGCGCATTTGGCGAAAATGACCTTGCCCGCGGCCGGATCGCCGGCGGCGGCAGCCTGCTGGGGCAGCGCCAGCGCGCCTGCCAGGGCAAGGCCGGCCAGCAGCGAGGGGCCTTTGAGGGGGTGGGGCATCAACTCTCTCCTGTGTTTTTGTTCAAAAGCATCGGAAATCGGCCTCGACCTGCGCCTCGCGCAGTTTCTGGGCCATGGCGCGCAATTGCGGGACGTCGCTGAACAGCGAGGCGCGTTCTCCGGCCTGGGCGCGCATGCCGATCACCGTCTCGGCCTTCACATAGTCGTCGTAAGGCAGGATGGAGGCGATCGTGTTAATGCTGCATGAGCAGCGGCGCAGATTGTCCTGCGTCTGCCCGTTGGCGGCCATGCAGCCGATCACGTAATCGGCCAGCGCCTCGGTGGGGTAGCCGGTGGGTGAGGGCAATTGCTGGGGCGCGTCGGCTGCTGCGGCGGCGGTCAGCAGGACAAGGGCGGCGATCATGGCTGCGTCTCCGCTGTGGGGGCCGGTTCAAGGGGCAACAGGGGCACATGCGCCTCGCGCAGGATGGCCTCGATCTGCGGGCGGTGGCTGGCCAGAAAGCTCTCGACCTGCGCGCGCCAGCGCGGTTCGCCCCGGCGCACGGCCATGGCTATGCCAAAGCCCATCTGCACGCCTTCCTGCGCCTCGCCCAGCGGTTGCATCGCCAGCTGGCCGGGGTGCTGCCCTGCCTGATAGGCGGCCACCGGCCCCCACATGATGGCCACATCGATGCGGTTGGCCAGCAGGTCCTCGGCCATCTGGCGGCCGATCGAGCTGACGCGGCTGTCGACCATCAGGTCATAGGCGTGCAGATTGTCGGCCAGGCCGTGGCGCACCAGCAGGTCGCCGGGCGGCGTGCGGGCCTGCGCGCCAATGCGCTTGCCCGCCAGCGCCGGGTCGGCCAGATCGCGCAGGGCCAGATGGTCGGCGCTGCGCGTGACCAGCACGAATGTCGATCGGTAATAGGGGGCGGTGGGCTGGGCCATTTCCATTTCGGCCGGCGCGCCAATCACCACATCGCAGGCCCGCACATTGAGCGTGCGGCGGTAAAAGCCCATCGTGTTGGGAAACCAGGTGTAGCGCACCGGCACGCCCAGTTCCTGCGCGAACAGGGCGGCGATGCGGTTTTCAAACCCCGTGCCGTCCTGGCTGGAAAAGGGCAGGGCGGCAGGGTCGGCGCAGACGCGCAGCGCGCTGCGGTCGATGATCTCGACCGGCTGCGCCTGCGCGGCCTGCCCCGCGATAACGCCCGCCGCAAAGGCCATCGCCAGCGCAGGGGCCAAACGTCCGCGCAAACGCCCGCTCAAACGCCCATGCACGCGGTTTCCGCCTCCGCCACATCCTTGGGTTTGGTTGGCGTGTTGGCCGGGCGGCCGCGGTCCATCTTCCCGTCCGAGCGCAGCTTCAGATAGGTGTAGATGTCCTCGACATAGCACATCACATTGGGGTCGACGCCAAAGGCGGGCATCGTCAGGTTCTTGTCTTTCTTGCCGTTCACCACCGTTGCCAGAAACTGGTCATGGTCGAGCGTCTTGAGCGAGTCGACAAGGCTGGGGGCAAAGGTGCCGCCAAGCCCGTCCGGCCCGTGGCAGGTCGAGCAATTGCCGTGATAGCGTTTCCACCCGCTAAAGGCGGCCCAGCTGTCGGGGCCAGAGCCAGGCGACGCGGCGGGCGGCGCGGCAGCGGCCGGGGCGGTTTGCGCGGTGGCCCCGCCGGTCGAAAGCAGCGTGGCGAAAAGCAAGGCGCTGGCGGCAATTGCCGCCACGCGCCCGTTCAGTCTGATCATTCTGTCCTCCTCATCACCCGTTGGTGCGGGGGTGAGTGTTGTCAGGGCAATTCGAACACGGTCATCGTGCCGCCCAGGTTGGTGTATTGCGACAGGCTGCGATAGGCGCCCACAGCCCCCAGCCCTTCGTTGGCGCCCGTCAGGCCTGCTGCCATGCCAATGGCCGCCCAGCCGCCCACGCCCGACAGCACGGCCACATATTGCTTGCCGCCATGGGTGTAGGTGGTGATGTTGCCGATGATGCCTGAGGGGGTCTTGAACTTGTACAGCTCATTGCCCGTCTTGGCGTCGACCGCCTTCAGATAGCCATCCATCGTGCCATAGAAGACCACGCCGCCAGCGGTTGCCAGCGGGCCGCTCCACACCGAGAAAGGCTCCTTCACCTCCCAGACCGACTTTTGCGCGATGGGGTCCCATGCGACAAAGCGGCCCAGGTTGTTCTCGCCCTTGGGCGGGTACATCGAGAGCGTGGCCCCCACATAGGGCGAGCCGGCGACATAGGCCACCTTGGTCGGCTCGTAATCCATGCAGACATGGTTGCCCGGAATGTAGAACAGGCCGGTTTGCGGGCTGTAGGACACAGGCTGCTGGTCTTTCGAGCCGAGCGCTGCGGGGCAGATGTTCTTGGTCGAGACATCCTCGCCGCCATGTTCGGTCGAATAGGCCGCCACGCGCACCGGCTCGCCTGTCTTCAGGTCGATCGATGAGGCCCAGTTGACCGCCGGGTCGTATTTTTCGGCGCCCAGCAATTCGCCGCTGGTGCGGTCGAGCACATAGGCAAAGCCGTTGCGGTCGAAGTGGACCAGCAGCTTGCGCGGCTTGCCCTTCCACTCGCGGTCGACCAGCACCATCTCGTTGACGCCGTCGTAATCCCACTCGTCATGCGGGGTCATCTGATAGACCCACTTGGCCATGCCTGTTTTCAGGTCACGCGCCCAGATCGTCATCGACCAGCGGTTGTTGCCGGGGCGCTGCACCGGGTTCCATGTGCCCGGGTTGCCCGATCCGTAATAGATGGTCTGGCTGGCCGGATCATAGCTGGTCCAGCCCCAGGTGGTGCCGCCGCCGCGCTTCCACTGGTCGCCCTTCCACCCGGCCAGGCCCGAGTCCTTGCCCACGGGCTTGCCCATGTGCGTGGTCTTTTGCGCATTCATCAGCGTGTCGCTGTCGGGCCCTTGCGAATAGGCGCGCCAGGCCAGCTTGCCGGTGTTCATGTCATAGGCGGCCAGATTGCCGCGCACGCCATATTCACCGCCCGAATTGCCGATGATCACATAATCGCCCGCAATGGTGGGCGCGCCGGTGCCGGTCTCGCCGGTGGCCGGGTCGCCGTCCTTGGCGCTCCACACCACCTTGCCGGTTTTCGCGTCGAGCGCGACCAGCGTGGTGTCGGCCTGGTGCAGGAAGATCTTGCCCTTGGCATAGGCGACGCCCCGGTTGACCGTGTCGCAGCACATCACGCCAATGACGTTGCTGTCCTGCCGCGGCTCATAGCTCCACAAGATGGCGCCATTGCGGTTCAGATCGAGCGCGAAGACCTTGTTGGGGAAGGGTGTGTGGACATACATGATGTCGCCAATGACCAGCGGCCCGCCTTCGTGGCCGCGCAACACGCCGGTAGAGAATGTCCAGGCGACGCGAAGATTGCGTGCGTTGCTGTTGTTGATCTGGGAAAGCGTACTGTATCTTGTACTGCTGTAGTTGCCCAGTGGCATCGCCCACTGGTTGGCGTCCTGTTGCAAAGTGACAAGCTCGTCGTTTGCGTATGAGGGTGAATAGCTATACGCAACCAACATTGCTGCGGCGCACAAAGTGCCCAGCCTGCGCAGTTTTGCCAATGTTCCTCTCCGTTATTATTTTTAACGTTATGAGTCTGTATTTCTATAAGCATACTCCATGCTTGGCGCAATGGCCTCCTGAGCAGCCTCTCAGGATCGGCGCCGCGTCGGGGGGCGCAGGTGCAGGCCCGCGTGGGGCGCGGTGGTGTGGCCCTAGCGGGCCAGCAGGGCGGGCAGTTCGGCTTTGAGCAGGCGAACGAACTGGGCGACCTTGGGGCTGAGGTGGCGGCGGCTGGGATAGACCGCCCAGATGGGTTCGACCGGCGAGGCCTGCGCCTCGAGAACGGCCACAAGGCGGCCCGAGCGCAGCGCCTCATTCACATAGAAATCAGGTAGTTGGCACAGGCCCATGCCATCGAGCGCGGCCTCGAGAACCACCTGCCCATTGTTGCAGCGCCAGCGGCTGGTGGGCTTGTAAAGCACCTCGCGCGGGGGCTCGCCGGGGGCCTCGCGCGGGCCGTGGGTGAAGTGCCAGAGCGTCGAAGTGCCCACCAGACAGTCGTGCCGATCAAGCGCCTCGAGCGTGTCGGGCGTGCCGGCGCGGGCCAGATATTCGGGCGCCGCGCAGGTGTGCAGCCGCCGTTCGGCAATGCGCGTGGCGATGAGCGAGGAGGTGGGCAAATGGCCCGTGCGAATGGCCAGATCATACCCCTCGGCGACCAGATCCATGACCCTGTTCGACAGGTCGAGATGCAGGCGCACCTTGGGAAAACGGCGGCTGAAAACGCGCGCCAGGGGGGCAATAAACCGCTCGCCCAGCGCGGTTGAACAGGTGATCGAGAACTCGCCCTGCGGGTCTCCGCGCTCGCTCACGATGCCGATCGCCTCGTCGCGGTCCATCACAAGGCGCTGACATTGCTCGTAAAACACCTCGCCCGCGGCGGTCAGCTTGACCTTGCGCGTGGTGCGGTTGAACAGGCGCACCTGCAGCCTGTCCTCGAGCGCGGCGATGGTGCGGCTCATGTGGGTGCGCGACAGGTCCATGGCGGTGGCAGCGCCTGCAAACGAGCCGGTGGTGGCCACCGCGACAAATTCATCGATCCCGTCCCAGCCGCTCATCAATTGCCCCACAGTTGAAACAATGAATTCCTTTTTCGACTATTATACCGGACGGTCGCCATTTCCAGTCGGAAATGGTTGTTTCCACGGCAATCTTGCCGTTTTGGCCCCGGCTTGTCGGGCCTGGTTGCCCGGCCTATACCTTGCCACAGGGAACGGCGCGCCCCGACCAGGGCGCGACACGGTTCCCGGTGGAGAGAAGCCTCGAACAATCGGCATGACGTGCCAGGGGCGCGGATGGGCGGGTGGCTGCCATTATACCCTCAAATGGCGCAATCTGTTGCATAACGCCCCGATTAACACCCTCGCGGCACAATGCTAGGTTTTCGCTGAAAGGAAAATCATCGACATGAAGACCCGCGCCGCCGTTGCATTCGAAGCGAAAAAGCCCCTCGAGATAGTGGAGCTTGACCTTGAAGGCCCGAAGGCGGGCGAGGTATTGGTCGAGATCATGGCGACGGGCGTGTGCCACACCGACGCCTATACGCTCGACGGATTTGACAGCGAGGGCATTTTCCCGAGCGTTCTGGGCCACGAGGGCGCCGGCATCGTGCGCGAGGTGGGCGCAGGCGTAACCAGCGTCAAGCCGGGCGACCATGTGATCCCGCTCTACACGCCCGAATGCCGCCAGTGCAAAAGCTGCCTGTCGGGCAAAACCAACCTGTGCACCGCCATCCGCGCGACGCAGGGCAAGGGGCTGATGCCCGATGGCACCACGCGCTTTTCCTACAAGGGCCAGAGCGTGTTCCACTACATGGGCTGCTCGACCTTCTCGAACTTCACCGTCCTGCCCGAAATCGCGCTGGCCAAAATCCGCGAGGACGCGCCGTTCCAGTCGAGCTGCTATATCGGCTGCGGCGTGACCACGGGCGTCGGCGCGGTCATCAACACCGCCAAGGTGCAGGTGGGCGACAATGTGGTGGTGTTCGGCCTGGGCGGCATCGGGCTGAATGTGATCCAGGGCGCGCGTCTGGCCGGCGCGAACAAGATCATCGGCGTTGATCTGAACCCCGACCGCGAGGAATGGGGCCGCCGTTTCGGCATGACCGACTTCCTGAACACCAAGGGCATGAGCCGTGAGGAGATCGTGGCGGCCATCGTGGTGATGACCGACGGCGGCGCGGACTACACCTTCGACGCCACCGGCAACACCGAAGTGATGCGCACCGCTTTGGAAGCCTGCCACCGCGGCTGGGGCACCAGCATCATCATTGGCGTGGCCGAGGCGGGCAAGGAAATCAGCACCCGCCCGTTCCAGCTCGTCACGGGGCGCAACTGGCGCGGCACGGCGTTCGGCGGGGCCAAGGGCCGCACCGATGTGCCCAAGATCGTCGACATGTACATGACCGGCAAGATCGAGATCGACCCGATGATCACCCACGTCATGGGCCTCGAGGAGATCAACACCGCCTTCGACCTCATGCACGAGGGCAAATCCATCCGATCCGTCATCGTGTTCTGAGGCCCCCGATAATTCACAAGAGGAGAGGTAAAAATGGCTGTGATTTCAGGTGACGGCGTTTTCTCGCATGTGTTCATGGGGGCCGCCGACGTGGCCGCTTCGGCGCAGTTCTATGATGCGGCGCTGGGCGCGCTGGGCATCAAGAACATGGGGCCGTTTGGCAATGGCTGGGTGCTGTATGGCCGCGACAAGCCGGCCTTCATCATTGCCAGGCCCGGCAATGGCGAGGCCCCTTCGAGCAACGGCGTGACGGTGGGCTTTGCCGCCGCCACCACCGCCGAGGTCGACGCGTTTTATGCCGCCGGCCTGGCCAATGGCGGCACCGACGAGGGCGCGGCCGGCCCGCGCGGCCATCTGCCCGGCGCCTATGCGGCCTATCTGCGCGACCCGGCGGGCAACAAGGTGTGCAGCTACACCTTTACCGACGGCAACTGACAGGCGCCTGGCGCGCGGCCGCTGCCCCGGGGCATCGGTTGCGCGCCAGACCCGTCGGGCCAGAGGCCAGCGATGATCAGAACTTGAATTCGCTCATCAGGCCGAAATAATTGCTGTTCTTCATGCCGTGCGCCTGCGCGCTGTCGCTGGCCAGCAGATAGGTCTCGTACAGGCGGAACGACACCCGCCGCGAGGCCTGCCAATTAGCCTCGAGGTTGAGATCGGTGCCGATGGCGCGGCTGCCGTTATAGGCCGCAAACGAGGCGCCCGCAGGCCCCACATAGATGCCATCCGCGCTATGCTGGCGCCACAGGAAGTCGGGCCCGGCCGAGATGGCCAGGTTCCGGGCCGGCTTGACCGTCACGCTGGGGTACAGGTCCATGAGGTTGGACAGGCCGAAGAAGGCCGCCTCCGAGATGAGCGGCAGGCGCGGATTGGCCGCGACAAAGGTCGAGGCCTTGTTGTCCGAGGCATTGGCATCGCCGCTGAACAGGTTGGCGCGCAGCCCGATCCGCGGCGCCAGCGGCTTGTCGGCAAAGGTGTAGCCGGTTTCAAACAGGATCGCATAGGCGCGGATGGCCTGCCCTGCCAGATGCCCGCGCTGCAGATTGCCCTCGAGGTCGAAATCGAAGCTCTTCGCCTTCTTCCACAGGCGCAGGCCCCAGTTCTGGCGATGATCGACGCCGACCTGCTCGTAAGTGGTCGTCTTCTGCTTGTCGAACTCGTAGAAATAGGCATCGGTGCCAAAGCCGGCCAGCACGTGGGGCGAGCTGACGTAAATGCCGCGCAGCAATTGCTGGTGGTTCGGGCCGTCGTCAAAGGTGCCGGGCTTGATGTTGACCGGGCGCACGTCGAACACATCGATCGAGAGATGGCCCGGCAGCAGGTAGCTGGCCCGCACACCCTGATAGGTGTAGCGCATGTTCAGCCCCTCGCGCACGCCCAGCAGCTTGCCGTTGCCGACGGGCATTTCGTAGCGGCCGGGGCGCACGGTGATGTGGCCCGCCTTGCCCAGCGGCACGGTCACATCGACAAAGGCCTGATAGATGTCGAACTGGTCCTGGTTGGGGCCGGTCACGGCCGTGTTGCCCCATTCGCGGTTATCGCCCAGCTCGACATAGGCGCGGACATAGTCGGTGGCGTGCAGGTCGGCATACAGGCGCGCGCGCGACTGCACCGGGCGGTTCTGGTCGTTGGCGGTGCGGCCGGCCACGGTGTGCGACCAGTCGGTGAAATAGACGCGCTCGCTGCCGCCCAGCGTCAGATAGACCGAAGGGTCGGCGGTGAGCGGGATGTGCTTGATCCGGTCGAGCAGCGGCGCGTTGGCCGGCGGCGCCTTGGTCCAGTTCTCGGTCCAGCGCTGGGTCTGGAACAGGCCGGCCGGGCCAAGGCGGCCGCCGGGCAGCGACTCGGCGGTGCCGGCTGCCGGCTTGGGGCTGGACTGGCCGATGGGCTGGTCGGGGGCAGCAGCGCCGGGCAGCGGGGCCTGGCCCTGCGCGGCGGGCGTTGCCGCCGGCTGGTCGGGGGTCGCGGCAAAGGCGGTCTGGCTGGCCAGCAGCGCGGCGATCAGCGCGATCGGGCTCGTGGTTTTCAAGGATCCTCCCATGGGGCTTTTTTCCGTTATTCGAGAAACAGGGCAAGGGGCTTGTCTGGGCGCCCCTTGCAAGAGCTCAGGCGATTTCGGTTTCGCGATAGCGCAGCAGCGCAATGGCTACCGCCCCGGTCAGCGTGCCGCAGGCCATGATTACGGCCACCATCTGCAGCGGAATATGCGCCTGGAACAGCGCGCCCGCCACAATCGGACCCAGCGCCGCGCCAATGCGGCCAATGCCGATCACCAGCCCGGTGCCCCCGCCGCGCAGTTCGGCAGGATAGCTTTGCGCCATGACGGCATAAAGCCCGGCCGTGGCCGCGGTGGTGAAGAAACCGCCAAAACAGGCGATGAGCGAAAGCGCAGCGATGGTGTGGACGCCCGAGCCAAAGCAGGCCACGGCCACCGCCCCGCCAATCATCTGGCAGATGAGCAGGCCGCGCACCCCGAAGCGCTGCGTGAGCAGGCTCATGGTGATCGTGCCCAGCGCGCCGCCCACATTGGCCCACACCAGCACGCCGCCAGCCAGCGGCGCGGCAAAGCCCATGTCGACGACGATCTTGGGGATCCACTTCATCAGGAAGTAGAAGGTCATCATGTGCAGGCCGTAGGCCACCACCAGCGTCACGCTGACCAGCGCCAGGCCCGGCGCGAACAGGCGCGAAAGCGCAACGCCCTTGGCCGGGGCCGGGCGCGGGGGCAGGGCGGCCAGCGGCGCGCGGCCCTGGCGCACCATCGTGCGGTTGATCTTGGCCAGCGCGCCCTCGGGCTGCTTCTGCACCAGAAACGCGATGGTTTCGGGCACCAGGAACCACACCAGCGGCAGGAACAGCACCGTAAGCCCCGCGCCAAAGGTAAAGACCGACTGCCAATGCCCCGTGGCCCCCAGCAGCGCCGAGGCGAGGAAACCGCCCACCACCGCGCCCATGGGATAGCCGCCGACCATGATCGCCACCGACAGATTGCGTTTTTGCGCGTTCGAGCATTCGGCAGCGATGGCGTTGGTTGCCGCCAGCATGCCGCCAATGCCAAGCCCGGTATACAGGCGGAACAGCGAGAGCATTTGCACATCATGGGCATTGGCCGCCAGCGCCATGCCCGTGGCCATGACCACCAGGCAGCCCAGCGTTGTGGGGCGGCGGCCGATGCGGTCGCACAGCAGGCCCAGCAGGAAAGCGCCGATGCCCATGCCGATCAGCTCCATCGAGAGCACCACGCCAAGCGCCTGCTTGGTGACGTTCCAGTCCTTGGAGATGCCGGGCGAGGCAAAACTGATCGAGAGCACGTCGAACCCGTCGAGGGCATTGAGCGCCGTGGCGATGCCGATCGTCACCTTTTGGCGAAAATGCATGGGTTCGCGCGCGATGATGGCGCGTGGATCTTCCATCGGATACCTCTCTCTGGCCGCTTTTGTTCGTTTGCCGCGCGGTGGGGCGGGCAATAGCGGGCAGCAGAGAACACACCGCCTTGGCGGGCGCAGACCTTGCGCCTGCCTGTCTCTCCCTGTCACGCCTTGCCTTGTCCGGGCGGTTCCTGCGCATTACCCTGAGGGCGGGCGGATTGCGCCTAGACGTTCGTCGAGCCGCTGTGGCCCGGCATATGGAGAAGGCCCATCATGGACCGCACCGGGCTGGCCCCGCGCGTATTGCTGATCGACGATCACCCGCTGTTCCGTCAGGCGCTGGCGGCAACGGTGCGCCACGCCCGGCCCGATGCGCAGATCGAGGAATATGTCTCGCTGGGCGAGGCGCGGGCGGCTTTGGGGCAGGCAGAGGCCTTTGTCTTTCTCGACCTGCGCCTGCCCGATGCGCAGGGCCTGTCGGGGCTGCTGGCGCTCAAGGCGCAGGCGCCAAATGCTGCCATCGCCATTGTTTCGGCCACCGATGACGCGCTTACCGTGCAGGGGGCGATGGCCTGCGGGGCCAGCGGTTTCATCTCGAAGGCGGCCGGAGTTGACGAGCTGACCGCCGCGATCGAGACGCTGTTTGCCGGCGAGGCCTTTGTGCCCGACACCCCTGCGCCAGACACCCCCGACCCGCTCACGCCTGCCCAGACGCGCATTCTCGAGGCGATCCACCGCGGGCTGATGAACAAGCAGATCGCCTGGGAAATGGGGATCAGCGAGGCGACGGTGAAATATCACCTGACCGGCATTTTCCGCAAGCTGGGGGTGCAAACGCGCGCCCAGCTGCTCACCCTTGCCCGGCCTGGCGCCTAGGCCGGGCCGCGCCAAGCAGCGCCTGCAGCGCCAGTGGCGCGATGGGCTTGACCAGCAGGGCGATGCCTTCCGACGGCAGGCTTTCGGGCCAGGAGCGGGCCGGCGTGGCGGTAATGAGCACGCGCGTGGCGCAGCGCCCGCCCAGAGCGCGCAGCAGGCTCAGCCCGTCGCCATCGCCCAGGCTGTAATCGGCCAGCGCCACATCCCACTGCCCGTCGGGCGGCACCGCGCCGGCCCCCGCGCAAGCGGTGACCACGCCGCCCCAGCGCCCGATCAGCGCGCTCGTGGCGATGCGCACATCCTCGTCATCCTCGACGCACAGCACCCGCAGGCCCGCCAGATCGACCGGCGCAAAGGCAGGCGCGGGCCTCCGCGCCACCGCGCGCGCCAGCGGCACGGTTATAGCAAATGTACTGCCCGCCCCCTCGCGCGAGCGGACCGAGAGGCGGTGCCCCAGCGCCTGGGCAATGCGCGCGACAATGGCCAGACCAAGCCCGGCCCCCTCGGCCAGCACCTCGCCCCCGGCCAGGCGCGTGAAGGCGCCAAAGGCCTGCGGCAAACGCGCCGCATCAATGCCAACGCCGCTGTCACGCACCTCGATCCGCATGGCATCACCCTCGCGCCGGGCGCACAGCACGACCCGCCCGCACGGCGTGTAGCGCAGCGCATTCACGATCAGGTTCTGCAACAGCGAGCGCAGCAGGTCGCGTTCGCTGTGCAGCCACACCTGCGTTGGCACCACCACCAGCGACAGCCCGCGCCCGCGCGCCATCGGCTCGAACTCGCCGGCAAGGGCGGCAAACAGCGCGCCGGCATCGACCGGGCCCAGATGGGGCGCCGCGCCGCCCACCTCGATCTGCGAGAGCTTGAGCAAGGCGCCCAGCAAGCGGTTGGCGCCTTCGACCGCCTCGTCGGCCTTGCGCAGCAATTCGGCCTGCGTGGCATCGGCCGGGGCGAGGCGCGCATTGCCGATGAACAGCCGGGCTGCATGCAGCGGCTGCACCAGATCATGGCTGGCTGCGGCAACAAAGCGCTGCTGGGCATTGGTGGCCAGCTCTGCCTGATGGCGCGCGGCATCCAGATCGGCATTGGCGCGGGTCAGCTCGGCGGTGCGCTGCGCCACCCGCGCCTCGAGCACCTCCTGGTTCTGCGCCAGCACCTGCTGGGCATGCTTGATCTCGGTAATGTTGGCCATCGTCATCAGGAAATCGCCCGAGACCAGCGGCCGCCCGCGCAACAGCAGCACCTGACCCGCCGCCCAGTCCAGCTCGACATCAAAACCCGTGGCCGTGCGCCAGCCATCGGGCCAGGCAGGCGGCAGGGCCAGCGTTTCGGCAAAGCCCTTGCCCACATGCACCGCATCGGGCGCCAGCCCCAGAAACGCCGTCCATGTGTCGTTCCACGCCCGCATGGCGCCGTGGCGGTCGAGCACGCACACCCCCTGCGGCAGGCTCTCGAGGGTGGTTTGCAGCAAGTCGCGGCTGAAGTGGACCGCATGGCCCGCCTCGTCGAGCAGGTGGGTGATTTCGGCCGGGGCATGGCGCCCGCCCGCCAGCGCCAGCGCGATCACATTACGCGCCGAGGAGGCCCCGATAACGCCGGCCAGCAGCTTTTCGGCGCGGCGCACAAGGTGAGGCGAGACGCGCGCCGTCTCGTCGCCATCGCCGGCAGTGGCAGTGGCCAGGCGCATGTCGGCCAGCGCCCGCCCCGCTTCGGCAGCCCCCAGAAAGGTGACCAGCAACCGGCGCAGGTCGGCCACGGTCGTATCGAGATCGGGCAGCAGGCGGGCTGGCGGGCTGGCGCTCACCACAAAGGCTTCGGCCTGAATGGTGTCGATCAGACGCGGCGTGGTGCGCCACGACACCACCACAAAGGCAAGCGTATTGGCCACAAGGCTGGCGGCAATGGCGATCTCGCGCCAGTGGCTGTCGGGCAGGGCGGCAGGCCACGCCCACACGCTGCCCGGCCCGCCCACAAAGGCCGGCGCCACC
>DATMUT010000042.1:0-2619 GCA_035563755.1 Novosphingobium sp. | reverse complement strand
ACAGCCGCGCTGAACAGTTGTTCGACCATGCGGACATGCGCGTCCATCGATCCGCCCACGTCGAGAAACAGCAGCACCTTGATCGCATTATGCCGCTCGGGCCGCAGATGGATGTCGAGGTAGCCCTCGCGCGCGGTGCCGTTGATCGTCGCGTCAAGGTCGAGTTCGCTGCGTGCGCCCTGCCGGGCAAAGCGGCGCAGGCGGCGTAGTGCCAGCTTTATGTTGCGCGTGCCAATTTCGCGGTCGCTGCCAAAATCGGCAAAATCACGCCGTTCCCATACTTTGACAGCGCGGCCATGGCGCGGCTGCCCGCCTATGCGCACACCTTCCGGGTTATAGCCGGCGTTGCCAAAGGGCGAGGTGCCGCCGGTGCCGATCCATTTGTTGCCGCCCTCGTGGCGCGCGTGCTGTTCGGCCAGGCGCTGGCGCAGCGCCGCCATGATCGCATCCAGACTGCCCAGCGCCTCGATCCGCGCTCGCTCCTCGGCGCTGAAATGGTGTTCAGCCAGTGCGCGCAGCCACGCCTCGGGCAAGGCCAGAGGGTCGGCTCCGCCCGAGTCGAGCATGCCGCGAAAGACCTGGGCGAACACCTTGTCGAAGCGGTCGATCAGGCTTTCGTCCTTCACGAAGGTGGCGCGCGCAAGGTAATAGAACGCCTCGGGCGAGGGCGGTATCGCATCCTGTTGCAAGGCATCGAGCAGCACCAGTTGCTCGGCGGGCCCAACCTGTATGCCCGCCTTGCGCAATGCCTCGAGAAAGGTGCTGAACATCGCCCTCAGGCGCTGGTGGCGGGCGCCGGGGCGGGGGGCTGGCCGGGCCAGCGCTCGAGTGCAGGGTCGATCGCGGCCCATGCCGGCGCATCGTCTGTCCAGATGACCATTTGCGGTGCAAGCCCGTGGCCTGCGTCAAGGAAGCCCACGCGCATGGTGCGGAACTGCGGCCGGCCCGAGGATTGCCCCATGACGGGCGTGCCGCAAGCCGGGCAAAAGCTTTGCGTCAGCGTGTTGCCGCTGGCCGCGACGTAGCTGTGCGTGGCCAGTTCGCCGGTCAACTCGACACCGTCGGTCGGGAACATGGCATTGGTCGAGGCGCTGCCGCCGGCCAGTTGCTGGCATTGGCGGCACCAGCACTGGCGCACGGCAACGGGTTGGCCGGTGATGCGGGCGCTCACCTGCCCGCAGGCGCAGCGTCCGGTGTAGGAGGAGGTAGGCATGGGGTATCCTTGAATGCGAGGCCGAGGCGGAAAGATGAAGCGGGGTTGCGCGCCATCTTGTATGTATCACTTACATTGTCTATGCCGGTCGAAACAAACGGAGAGGTTGTCCAGTCATGCTCAAGCTATACAGTTTCGGCCCCGGTGCCAATTCGCTCAAGCCCCTCCTGACGCTCTATGAAAAGGGGCTGGAGTTCGAGGGGCACAGGCTGAACCCGGCCAAGTTCGAGCACCATTCGGACTGGTTCAAGACGATCAACCCGCGCGGCCAGGTGCCGGCGCTGGTCGATGGTGGCAATGTCATCACCGAATCGACCGTGATCTGCGAATACCTCGAGGACGAATACCCCACTCAGGTAAAGCTGCGCCCGGCCAATTCCTATGACCGCGCGCAGATGCGGGTGTGGACCAAGTGGGTCGATGAATATTTCTGCTGGTGCGTCTCGACCATTGGCTGGGCGCGCGGCGTCAAGCACATGGCTAACAAGCTGACCGACGCCGAGTTCGAGGAGCACCTGAAGAACATTCCCATCCCCGAGCAGCGCGTGAAATGGCGCCGCGCCCGCGAAGGCTTCCCGCAGGAGATGCTGGACGAGGAAATGCGCAAGATCGCCGTGTCGGTGCGCCGCCTCGACGACCATCTGGCCGACAATGAGTGGCTGGCGGGCGGCATGTATACGCTGGCCGACATCTGCAACTTCGCCATCGCCAATGGCATGCAGTTTGGTTTTGCCGAGTTGGTGAACGCAAGCGACACGCCGCACCTGCTGCGCTGGATCGAGCAGATCAACGCGCGCGCCGCAGTCAAGAAGATGTTTGCCGACGTGCCTATGGAAAAGCTGGGCGCCGACTAAACACCGGTGCTGACGGCCGCGCCAGCAGGGGCGGCCGTCAGATCCCCCGGCGGGCCAGAAAGGCCAGGCGCTCGAACAGCATCACGTCGGCCTCGTTTTTCAGCAGCGCGCCATGCAGAGGGGGGATCGCCTTCTTCACATCGGCGCTGGCCAGCACATCGAGCGGCATGTCCTCGACCAGCAACAGCTTGAGCCAATCGATCATTTCGCTGGTCGAAGGCTTCTTGCGCAGGCCCGGCATCTCGCGCAGGTCATAGAACACATCGAGCGCGCGCTGGACCATAACCCGCTGGATGCCGGGAAAGTGCACGTCGATGATGGCCTGCATCGTCGCCCGGTCGGGAAAGCGAATGTAGTGGAAGAAGCAGCGGCGCAGGAAGGCGTCGGGCAGTTCCTTCTCGTTGTTCGAGGTGATGACGACGATGGGGCGCTCGATCGCGGCGACGTGCTGGCCGGTTTCGTAAACATCGAATGCCATCTGGTCGAGTTCGTGCAGAAGGTCGTTGGGGAATTCGATGTCAGCCTTGTCAATCTCGTCGATCAACAAGACCG
>DATMUT010000041.1:0-3481 GCA_035563755.1 Novosphingobium sp. | reverse complement strand
ATGGTGATCTGGGGCATTGTGGGGTGTCGCTTTCGTGGCAAAGGGGGCCCGCCGCCGGCAGGCCCCGCGCTTTCGGTTCAGGCCGCGTCCACCAGCACGATCTCGCTGTCCTCGATGGCGGTCACGCGGATCACCTCAAGGTCGCTGATCGCGGCGCCGTCGCGGGCATTCACCCTGACGTCGCCAATGCTGATGGCCCCGGTGGCCGGCACCAGATAGGCCTTGCGGCTCGCGCCGATGGCGTATTCGGCGCTCTCGCCCGCTTTCAGCGTGGCGGCCACCACCCGCGCGTCGGTGCGGATGGGCAGGGCGTCATCGTCATTGTCATAGCCCGAGGCCAGCGTCACGAAATGGCCCGCCCGCTCGCCCTTGGGGAAGGGGCGCGCGCCCCAGCCCGGCGCGCCGCCCTGGCTGGTGGGGATGATCCAGATCTGGAAGATCCGGGTGGTCACATCCTCGAGATTGTATTCCGAATGGCGGATGCCGGTGCCAGCACTCATCACCTGCACGTCGCCCGCCTCGGTGCGGCCTTCGTTGCCCAGATTGTCGCGGTGGGTGATCGCGCCCTCGCGGACATAGGTGATGATCTCCATGTCGCGGTGCGGATGCGGCGGAAAGCCGGTGCCCGGCGCGATGGCGTCATCGTTCCACACGCGCAGGTTGCCCCAGTGGACGCGGGCCGGATCGTGATAATCGGCAAACGAGAAGTGGTGGTGGGCATCGAGCCAGCCGTGGTTGGCGGCGCCGAGGCTGTCGAAGGGGCGAAGTTCGATCATGGTCTTGTCTCCATTGAAACAATCGGGTGCCGATCGCTTCTTGCCCGCCCCATATAGGCCTTGCGCTCTTTTCAGATCAGCCAGATAAACTTCAACATTGTATTCGAGAAAGTGGAATAGTGAGCAATCCGGGCACCCCCACGCTGGACCAGTTGAGCATCTTCCTCACGATTGTCGACACGGGCAGTTTTGCCGCGGCCGGGCGCAAGCTCAACCGCGCGGTTTCGGTCATCAGCTATGGCATCACCAATCTGGAAGCGCAGTTGGGCGTCATCCTGTTCGAGCGCGAGGGCACGCGCCGCCCGCAGCTGACCCCGGCAGGGCGGGCGCTGCTGTCCGAGGCGCGGCTGATCGCGCAGGGCGTTGACGGGCTGCGGGCCAAGGCCAAGGGCCTGCTCGACGGGCTGGAGGCCGAGGTCAGCCTGGCGGTCGACGTGATGCTGCCGGCCGACCGGGTGGGGGTGGTGCTGCGCGAATTTGCCGCTGCTTTCCCCACGGTGCAGCTGCATCTGCACTGCGAGGCGCTGGGATCGATTGCCGCCCTCGTGCTCGACCGGGCGGCGATTGTGGGCATATCCGGCCCGCTCGCGGCCGGGGTCGAGGGGCTCGACAGCCGTTCGGCAGGCTCGATAGCGATGGTGCCGGTGGCCGCGCCCGACCATCCGCTGGGCCGCATGATGCCCATAACGCCCGGCGCCGGGCGCGATTACACGCAGCTGGTGCTCAGCGACCGTTCGCGCTTTACGCAGGGGCAGGACTATTCGGTGTTCAGCCCGCGCACCTGGCGCCTGGCCGACCTGAGTGCCAAGCACGCGCTGCTGCGCCAGGGCATAGGCTGGGGCAACATGCCGCTCGACATGATCGAGGCGGATCTGGTTTCGGGCACGTTGGTGCGTCTGGATATGCCCGACCATGTGGGCGGGACCTATCGTTTTGCCGGCATCTGGCGCCGCGATACGCCTCCGGGGCCGGCGGCCTTGTGGCTGCTCGACCGGTTTGTGGAACTGGGCATGTCGGACAGGGAATTGCCCGGCCTGGGGAATATCTGACAGGGCTTTATTGATAATGACTATTTGTATGAGCGGGTGCATTTGAAACTGTCGGCGTTAATTTTGTGAGATGTATATTATATTAAATGCACTAGATATAATTACGCATATAAAACAAGTAATTATATGTTGCCATAAATATAAATTGCGAACATATTGCCGGCCTGTCTGATCTTGTCGTCTATGCCTTTGGTGCGTGACGTTCATATCGCACTATGCTCAAGGACGGCGGTCGACCGGGGGGCGACATGAACTTTTCAACGGGTGCGACGGCCGGTGACGGCATGAATTGCGACGCGGTGCGCCGCCTGATCCATGCAGCGGTGAGCGATCCGGGGGTGCGGATGGAGCTGCATGCCCATCCTGTCGCGACCGCCTTGCGCTTCGGCCTGAGCGAGGCGCAGGCGCGGGCCATCGAGCTTGTGCAGGCCTCGGTCATGGCGGCAATGGGCGGCGAGGCGCTTGGCAGGCTGGACGAGCTGCTCATGGCGCAAACGCGCTTGCCCGGGCCTGTCGGGCAGGGCGCGCCCGGCTTGCTTGGGAGCTATCGCCTCGATGGCCGCATGGGCGGCTGCAACCCCGACGCCATGGCGGGGTGATGACCGGCCAGGCGGGCCAGCCAATGGCTATCGAGGCGCAGCCTGCGGGGCGGGCGGCGCTTGACTTCCTGTCTCTCGAGATCACGCAGACCTGCAATCTGCACTGCGGGCATTGCTATGCCGATGCCTCGCCCTTTGTTCGCAACCGCGAGGTGGTCGACTGGAGCGCGGCGATCGCTCAGGCGGGCGCGCTCGGGTGCCGCAAGGTGCAGTTCATTGGCGGCGAGCCGACGATACACCCGCGCCTGACGGCGCTTGCGCGAGAGGCGCATGAGGCGGGCTTCGGCTTTATCGAGGTCTATTCCAATCTGGTGCGCGTGCCCTCGGTCATGCTCGACGATTTTGTCAGGCTGGGGGTTCATGTGGCCACCTCGTTCTACAGCCGGCATGCGGCAACGCATGATGCGGTTACCCGCTCGCCCGGCAGTTTTGTGCGCACGGTCAAGGGCATTCGCGCCGTGCTCGAGCGCGGTATCGACCTGCGGGTGGGCATGACGCTGACCGAGCGCAATGCTGCGCACGTCGAGGAGACGGTTGCGTTCCTGCTCGATCTGGGGGTGAAGCGCGAGGCCATCGCGATGGATACCGCAAGGCCGATTGGTCGGGGCATGGCGGGCGCCGGCGTGGTTGATGTGGCGAGCGCGATGGATTCGCTTTGCGGGCAATGCTGGCGAGGGCGGCTGACTGTCTCGTGGGATGGCAAATGCTACCCTTGTGTGCTCGCGCGCTGTCACGTGGTTGGCGATCTTGCGCGGCAGACGCTGGCCGAGGTCGTGGCGGGGCGCAATCTGGAAAGCTTTCGCAGGCGTGTCTTTGCCAATTACATGAGCCGCCTCGATTGGGGCGGCCTTGGCGAGCAACTGCTGCGGTGGTTCCCCGAGGGCTGAGGTGGCCTGTTCTTGCGGGCCTTTCAATTCGCCAAAAGGGCCGCGCGCCATTCCCCGCGGCGCATCGCCCTGGCCAAGGCCTTGTTGATGGGCGCAACCAGCCCGCCATCGTTGCGGATCAGCCAGGCTTTGCGCACATGGTTGAACGGCTTGCGCGTGGTCGCGCACAA
>DATMUT010000040.1:0-3202 GCA_035563755.1 Novosphingobium sp. | reverse complement strand
TCGCGCCGGCGGATGACCGACTGGATGGCCGCGATCCGCCCGCCGCGCACCTGCACCAGCATCGCCAGCCAGGCCGCCTGCCCATGTTCGTCAAGCCGGCCCATCCACAGCACCTGCCCCGAGGCGGGATCGGCCAGCAGCAGCGGGGCGGTATCGTGCCCGTCTGCCGTGGCCCATATGCCGTCGCCCACCATCATGGCCACGCCGTTTTCGGCATAGCGAACCTGGCTGGCCCATGGCAGCGCGTCGGGCCTATGGCTGGCAATGGCGCTGACGGCGCTGGTGGCGATCGCGCCAAGGCAGGCCCTGTCGCATGATGCGGGCGGCGTGGCGCCTAACGTCAGGAAGGCCGCCGCGGCAAGGGTCAGGACGCGCACGCTCATGGCTGGCCTCCTGCCGGGGTGGCCCATGGGTTGTGCATGAAATAGGGCACATAGGTGAACACCGCCTCGATCCGCTGGATGCGCCCATCGGTAATGCGGAAGGCTTCGAGCAGGGTGATCGAATTGGGCCATTTGAGCGCTGTTTTCATCTCGGCCCCGTTGGTCAGGCGGTAATGGTCAAAGCCGTTGGCGTGGTCGAAGAAGCCTGTGGCAACGACGATGCCGCGCTCGGTATCGACCAGCGGGAAGCGGCGTTCGCGCACGCGCTTGTTGATGCGGTAGATGCCCAGCTTGAACTGCGCTTCGCAGCCGGCGGCAATGGTGGCGGCATTGCCCGGCGCGCCGGCTGTGGGCCTGGCAGGCGCGGTGGTGCTGATGCCGTTTTCCAGCCGGGCGCAATCCTCGGCAAAGGGGGTAAACACCGTGCCGTCGTTCAGCTCGACCGTGTTGAAATAGCCCTGCGCCACCGCGATCAGCCTTTCGCGCGGGCGCTGCTGCTCTGTGGGCAGCACTTCGTTGAAGGCCGGGTCGTGCACCAGATGGTCGACATCGCCAAAGGGGGCGGGCAGGCCGGTTTTGCGGTGCACCACGGTCTCGACCTCGTCGATGCGGCGGCCGGTGGCGTGGATGCGCATGGCATAGATCGCCGGCTGCCCATGCTCCCACACCACGCCGAACCAGGCGGCCTGGCCGGTGTCGGGGTCGGCGGCTTCCATGGCGGTGGTGGCGACGCGGTCGATGCTGCGCCACAACCCCATGCCGATGGGGATCTCGACGTCGTTCTCGGTAAAGCGGGCGCGGGGGGCCAGCGGTGCCTGACCGGGTGCGTGCCCGGCCAGCGCCGCCATATACGACCGCGCCAGCCCGATCAGGCAGGCGCGGTCGCAATCGCGGGGCAGCACGGCGCTGGGCTGGCCGGGGGCCTGCGCCAGCGCCGGAGCGGCCCCGCACAGCAGGGCCGCCGCCAACCATCGCTTGGCCAGTTGCCGCATCAGAAGCTGCGCCGCAAGGTGGCGGCGAACTGGCGCGGCGCGCCCGGCTGGGCACTGGCATAGGCGGTGACCAGCTTGTTGATGTAATACAGCTTGTCGAACAGGTTGGTCGCCTCGAGCGCCAGCGACCACTTGCCGCCTTCGGGGCGGAAGGTGATGCGGGCGTTGACCAGATCGTAGCTGTCGACCTTGGAGATCGGGTCGCAGTTGAAATTGCCGCAATAGCCCGGCGTGTGGATCACATCGACGCGCGGGATGATGCTGCCGATGCGCTCGATCCGTGCTTCATATTGCACGCCGATGCTCCATTTGAACTTGCCGATGCCGGGGCGGCTGGACCCGGCGACGATCTCGTTCGTCGCGATGCGCGGCGTTTCGAAGCGGAAGTCGTTGAGGCTGGTCGCCCCCTCGATGGTGAGGCCCGGTATGGGGCGGGCGGTCACTTCCAGCTCGAAGCCCTTGACCTTGGCGTCGCCCAGATTGACGTATTCGCCGCAAAGGCCGGGCGTGCCGGGCAGGCCGGTCAGCGCATTGCCATTGGCATCGACGCAAACATTGGGCGTGCCCTGATAGCCCAGATAATCCATGTAATAGACGTCGCCATTGATGCGCAGGCGCCGGTCGAACAGATCGGTCTTCAGGCCCAGCTCATAGGAGCGCACCCGTTCCGGCGCGAAGCCGAGCACCTGTTCGGGGAAATAGGGCCGCGGAGTGATGCCGCCGCCCTTGAAGCCGGTGGCGAATTGCGCATAGCCCATCGTTGCAGGGGTGAACTTGTACGAGACCACCGCCCGGTAATCGACATTGGTGCCCTGATATTGCCCGGTGCGCCCGTTGAGCGGATTGGCCGGATCGCTCAGTGGCTGGTAGGGTTGCCCGCTGCCGTCGAAGGCCAGGCGGTAGAAGGTATAGCGCTTGTCCTCGTGCGTGACGCGGATGCCGCCCTCGACCGTCAGTTTCGATGTCGGCTCCCACGAGACGTTGGCGAAGCCGGCCTCCTGACGCATGGTCATCGGATCGTTCTGGATGAAGGCGAAAGTGGGCTGCGAGGCGGTGCCAAAACCGGCAAAAGGCGTGTCGTTCTTGTCGTAATAGACGGTTTTCTGGTAAAAATAGATGCCGCCCACGGTGAAGTGGATATGCGCCCCCGGTAGGCTGCCGCTCAGCCGCATTTCCTCGCTGAACTGGCGGTGCGTGAACAGGCCCTGCTCCTGGATGTAGACCACGGGCGAGCCGTCATTGTCCTCGCCCGAGAGGCTGGTGTAGGTGCGGTAGCCGGTGATCGACTTGATCGACAGGTTGGCATTCAGCTTGAAATCAACCGTGCCCGATACGCCCCAGCCTTCGACCTGCGCGGCCGACTGGGCCTGAAACGGGCCATTGGCAGCCCCCGGCGCGCCGCTGCTGTTGGCCGCGGCATAGGTGACGCCGGGGTCGTAGAAATTGGCGTAGGTGATGTAGGGGCTGTTATAGACCGTGTCGCCGCGATACTGCCCCCAGGGCACGAAGCGATTGTCATAGGGCACGCCCTGATAGGCGGTCGTCGCGCTGGGGTTGAGCGAGGCGCGCAGCAGGGTGGTGGCCTGCGTTTGCGAGGTGTCGCTGGTGTAGTCGCCAATGACATTGACCTCGAGCCGGTCGCTGGCCACCCAGCGCAGCGAGCCGCGCATCGCCCGCATGTCCTGATCGCCCAGCGTGCCCAGCTTGCAGCCGGGGCTGGTGGTCATCGACTTGAGCGCGCCCGAGAGCACATAGGGATCGTTGGGGTGCGAGCAGGCGTAGTCGATGCGCGTGACATAGCCGTCGCGCTTGCGATAGACGCCCGAG
>DATMUT010000039.1:0-3068 GCA_035563755.1 Novosphingobium sp. | reverse complement strand
CGCGCAGGTCTCCTCGGTGCTGAGCAAGGCTGAGCAGGGCGGAGCGGTGGTGGCGCAGGCTGTCGAGGCGATGGATGCCATCGAAAGCTCGTCGAGCGAGATCGGCAAGATCATTGGCGTGATCGACGGCATCGCCTTCCAGACCAACCTGTTGGCCCTGAATGCCGGGGTCGAGGCGGCCCGCGCGGGCGATGCCGGCAAGGGGTTTGCCGTGGTGGCCAACGAAGTGCGCGCGCTGGCCCAGCGCAGCGCCGATGCCGCGCGCGACATTCGCGTGCTCATCGAAAGCTCGTCGCGGCATGTGACGGGCGGCGTCGACCTGGTCAAGCAGACCGGCTCGCTGCTGACCGATATTCTGCAGGATGTGGGGGCGATCAACCATGCCGTGACGGCCATTGCCGAGCAGGCAGGCAAGCAGGAAGCGACGCTGGACGCCGTGAACACCTCGATGCTCGACATCGATCAGGTGACCCAGCAGAACGCGGCCATGGTCGAGCAGACCAACGCCGCCGCCCAGCAAATGGCGACCGAAGCGCAGACGCTGGCCGGACTGGTCGGCGCGTTCAAGACCCGCGATCTGGCCACGCGGCCGCAAGTGGGCGGCGCGCAAAACCGCCGGGCAGCGTTGACGAGTTCTGGCGCGCGCGCCGGCCACCATGCCTTTGGCGAGAGGATGGCCGGCTGAACGCATTGCCCCGGTCCGATCCGGCGCGCTGCCGGTCTGGATCGGGGGAGGGGCGATTGACAAAGGCTCACATTCCTATATTTCGAGATTTATCGAATCATGGGAATGAACATGGACTCAGCCGCAATCGTTCGCGCCCTTGGCGCGCTGGCCCAGGAGCATCGCCTGGCTGCCTTCCGCTTGCTGGTGCAGGCCGGGGAAGATGGCCTGCCCGCCGGCGCGATCGCCGAGCGTCTGGGCGTTGTCGCCTCGTCCATGAGCTTTCATCTGGCCGCTCTGGCCAACGCCGGGCTTGTCACGCAGCGCCGCCAGAGCCGGCTGATCATCTACACCGCGAACTATCCCGCGATGAACGCCCTTATGGGCTATCTGACCGAGAATTGCTGCGGCGGGGTGCCCTGCGGCGATGCCGCCCCATGCTGCCCGCCAGCCCAACAAAAGGACGTTGCATGACCCTGTCTGCGCCAGCTGTCGACATCATCATTTATCACAACCCCGAATGCGGCACCTCGCGCAACGCGCTGGCCATGATCCGCAATGCCGGGATCGAGCCGCATGTGGTCGAGTATCTCAAGACCCCGCCTTCGCGCGCCTTGCTCGAGAGCCTGATTGCCCGCGCCGGCATGCCCGCCCGCGCGCTGCTGCGCGAAAAGGGCACGCCCTTTGTCGAACTGGGCCTTGGCAACCCCGACCTGAGCGAAGCGCAGTTGATCGACGCGATGATGGAGCATCCCATCCTCATCAACCGTCCGCTGGTGGTCTCGCCGCTGGGGGTCAGGCTGTGCCGTCCCTCCGAAGCGGTCCTCGACCTGATCCCGGCCGAGCAGCGCGGCGCCTTTGCCAAGGAAGATGGCGAGCAGGTGGTCGACGCCCAGGGCAAGCGGCTCCCGGCAGGGTGAGCGCGCCCGCCGCAACTGCCGGGGAATGGCCATGACACACACAGGCAGAGCGCTGGCCGCCGAGGCGCTGGGCAGCTTCATGCTGTTTGCAACCGTCATCGGCTCGGGCATCATGGGCCAGCAGCTTGCGGGGGGCAATGTGGCCATAGCCCTGCTGGGCAATACGCTGGCGACCGGGGCAATGCTGTTCGTGCTGATCGCCATGCTGGGGCCGGTGTCGGGCGCGCATTTCAACCCGGCGGTCACGGTGGTGATGGGGTTGCGGGGCGGTCTTCGCCAGGGGCTGGTGCCGGCTTATGCGATGGTGCAGCTGGGCGCGGGCATTTTGGGCGTGTGGGCAGCCCACGTCATGTTTGACCTGCCGGTTGTGCAGCTGTCGCATCATGTCCGCACAGGGGCCGGCCAGTGGCTCAGCGAGGGGCTGGCCACCTTCGGGCTGGTGCTGACCATTCTGGGCACGCTGCAGTCGCGGCCCGGCTGGGTGCCGGCCAGCGTCGCGCTCTACATTACCGCTGCCTACTGGTTCACCTCCTCGACCAGCTTTGCCAATCCGGCCATCACGCTGGCCCGGTCACTCAGCGACACCTTTGCCGGGATCGCGCCAGCCAATGTTGCCGGCTTTGTTGCGGCACAGATGTTTGGCGCTGTTGCCGCGCACTATGCCGCCATGGCCATCTTCCCTGCCAAGGACACCCCATGAACCGCCTGCGCGAATTGCCCGATCCCGATCATTTGCCCGCGCTCAAGCCCGAATATGCCCATAGCCGTCCGGCGCTGGGCCTTGGCGCTATGGATCCGCCGCCGCGCATACTGCTGCTCTATGGCAGCCTGCGCGAACGCTCGTTCTCGCGCCTTTGCGTCGAGGAGGCAGCGCGCCTTCTGCGCCATTTCGGCTGCGAGACGCGGATCTTCGATCCCGGCGACCTGCCACTGCCCGATCAGGTGGCGGGCGATGATCACCCGGCGGTGCGCGAACTGCGCGAGCTCTCGCTATGGTCCGAGGGGCAGGTGTGGTGCAGCCCCGAGCGGCATGGCCAGATCACCGGCATCATGAAAACCCAGATCGACCATTTGCCGCTGGCCATGAAGGGCATGCGCCCGACGCAAGGGCGCACGCTGGCGGTGATGCAGGTCTGTGCCGGGTCGCAATCGTTCAACTCGGTCAATACGCTGCGGGTGCTGGGGCGCTGGATGCGGATGTTCACCATTCCCAACCAGTCCTCGGTGGCCAAGGCTTACGAGGAATTTGACGCAGCCGGCAGGATGCGGCCATCGAGCTATTATGATCGCATTGTCGATGTGATGGAGGAGCTGGTGCGCTTTACCGTCCTGCTGCGCCCGCATGTCGACCAACTGGTCGACCGCTATTCCGAGCGGGTCGAGCAGGATTGCCCGGCGTCCTCGCCCCTTGCCAGTCTGGGGCTGGATCAGCGCTGAGGCGGGCTGGCGGGTAGCGCGCAATCGCCATACACGTCGAGCACCTG
>DATMUT010000038.1:0-5275 GCA_035563755.1 Novosphingobium sp. | reverse complement strand
GCGGTGGGCCACACCGGCCGGTATCAGCAGGCCATCGCCGGTTTCAAGCCGGCGGTGGCCTGTGCCCTCCAGCCACAGTTCGGCCTGACCTGTCAGCACCAGCACCCATTCGTCCGATCCTTGCACATAGGGCTGGTCGGGCGGGGTGGTCTGCCCGCGCGAGACAATGCGCTCGATCCGCAGGCCCGGGCGGCGCAGCACATCCTCGAACAGCTCGGCATCCTGCCCTGAATTGGAGGCGAGGCGCAACAGGTGGCTTGTGGGCAGAGCAGGCGCGTTCATGCGCGGCACTATGGCGCGCGGCAGGCGCGGCGCATAGGCGCGACCTTTGCCTTGCGCAGATTTACCCGTCGAGGTCGGCCAGGCGTGCGTAGGTCTCGGCATCGACCAGTGTGGGCGGGCGCCAGTCGGGGTCGGTCTGTCCCAGTGGCTGGGCGGCCTTGACCATGGCGACAAACCCGTCGCAGGCCAGCGCCTTGACCCGCTCCATCTCGCCTTGCCAGGGTTTGCCATGGCCGGCAAACACCGTCAGCCCCTCGAGCGAGGCCGAGATGAGCAGCGCCAGATTTTCGCGCGTGCGCAGGTCGAGCGCGGGATTGATGAGCGCGATGAAGCGCGCCAGAATCAGCCGCGAGCGGATGTAGATGACATCGATCATGCGCGCGACGGTGGCGTCGCGATTCGCCAGCGCCCACAGTTCGGGGAACAGCCGGGTGGTCTTGAGCGTCATGATATCGTCGAGCAGCACCCCCATGACGGCGCGCAGCCGTGCCTCGGGCGGTTCGTCCGAGGGGGCGCGGAAGCGCTCGAAAAAATCCTCGTAGGAATTGAGTACGCCCGCCAGCATGTCGAGCACGAGCGCCTCGCGGGTCGAGTAGTAGTGGTTGATCGCGCTCACGCGGATATCCATCCGCCGGGCGATCTCGCGCAGGGTAACCGCGGAAAAACCATCCTGAATAAGGATTTCGAGCGCTGTCTCGAGGATCTGCACGACCCGTTCCTGCCCGTTGGCATAGACCCCGGTGCGTGCCTTGATGTTGAGACTGGGTATTTCGAACATAGCGCCCTTATCCGCCTGGCAGCGCCGCTGCGCCCTGGGTGCGCAAGGCGTGCAAGGCGCCTGCGTCAGGGCGTCTTTGGCCGATAGTGGCATGGCTGTCACCCCCCGATTGTGGCATTTTGCCCACATAACGGACATGTGTACGACAATGTGCGTACGTCCAATAATGAGCACTTGACCAGTTTTTAATGCAGCCATAGTTTTTGTCGTCATCGACACAGCCGGCCGGGGCCCCAGGCGCCCCGTGCAAAGTGAAAAACGCCCGGCCGTGCGACAGGATCAGACACAATCTCGCCGTCAGGGGCGGGCGAAAAGTGAGGGATTGAATGAACGGGACATTCGTGAACCGCGCGGGCAGCCGCGTGGCCCTGGCCGCAATGGCCGTGGCTATGGTCGCATCGCCTGCCTTCGCGCAGGAAGCAGCACCCCAGCAGGCCGATGCGCAGCGCTCCTCGGGCGTGGGCGAGATTGTGGTGACGGCGCAAAAGCGCCTGACCTCGGCCGACAAGACCCCGATCAGCATCTCGGCCGTGAGCGGCGCGGATCTGGCGGCGCGCGGCGTGACCAGCTTTGCCGACCTGGCCGCCGGCACGCCGGGCGTCTCGATGAAGTCGATGGGCGCAGGCCAGACCGAGTTCGAGATGCGCGGCATGGCCTCGAGCGGCGGCAACTCGCCCACGGTCGGCTTCTACCTCGACGATATTCCGCTCACCTCGCCCGCCTCGGCGCAGAACGGCAAGGTGGTGATCGACCCCACGCTGTATGACCTGGCGCAGGTCGAGGTGCTGCGCGGGCCGCAGGGCACGCTTTATGGCTCCTCCTCGATGGGCGGCACGGTCAAGCTCATCACCAACAAGCCCAAGCTCGACAAGTTCGAGGCCAGCGGCCAGAGCACGCTGTCGGGCACGCAGGGCGGCGGTTTCAACCACGCCGAGAACGTGATGGTGAACCTGCCGGTCACGCACACGATGGCCCTGCGCGTGGTGGCCTCGCAGTCGACCACCGATGGCTGGATCGACCGCGTGGTGACGGCCAATGGCGCCTTCCCGGTGGCCACCAACGACGGCGCGACCCGCGGCAATGTGGCCGCAGCGCCGGTGTCCAAGGTTTATCACAACAGCAACACCATCAACACCGTGGGCGTGCGCGCCACGCTGCTGTGGAAGCCCACCGACAACCTGACCATCACGCCCAGCTTCCTGTACCAGCGCACCAAGCAGGACGGTTCGAGCACCTATGACAGCGATCCGGGCACGAACGCGCATTACCAGCCCTTCGACATCGCCGAGCCGACCACCGATGACATCAAGATCGGCGGCCTGACGATCAACTATCGCTTCCCCACCTTCGAGATCACCTCGGCCACCTCGTACTGGTCGCGCAAGTCCTCGATGATCCAGGACAACTCCGAGAACCTGCCTTCGGTGGGCGGCGGCTTTGGCGTGACCACCGACAGCGCCTCCTATTATGGTTCGACCGGCACCGGCCCGATCTATGTGAGCGAGGTCGACCCCTCGAAGCAGTTCACCGAGGAGCTGCGCGCCGCCTCGACCGGCAACACCCGCCTCAAGTGGCTGGTGGGCGCCTACTTCTCCGACTTCCGCTCGAACTGGCAGCTGTCGGAAACCGTGCCCAACCCCGATGCTTTCGGTTCGCCCACGGGCAACATCTTCATCGTGTCGCAGCCCACGCACATCCAGCAGGAAGCGATCTTCGGCGAGGCGACCTACTCGATCACCGAGAAGCTGCACGCCACGGTTGGCCTGCGCGGCTACCACTACCAGACCACGGTCGACACCTCGAGCGCGGGCTATGGCGAGCCGAGCGGGAACGACACCGCCATCCTGCTGCACGTCGTGCAGAAGAGCACCGGCGTGAACCCCAAGTTCAACCTGTCGTATGACGTGGACCACAACACGATGGTCTATGCCACGGTGTCGAAGGGCTTCCGTCCGGGCGGCGGCAACCAGCCGCTCCCCTCGAGCAGCGATCCGACGAGCGGCTTCCCCTACACCATGTACAGCGCGCTGCGGAAGCTGGGCTACTCCAACGGCCAGGCCCCCGTCAGCTACAAGCCCGACAGCCTGTGGTCCTACGAGATCGGCGAGAAGGCCAAGCTGCTCAACCGCCACCTGCGCGTGAACGCCAGCGCCTATTACGAGACCTGGAGCAACATCCAGCTCGAGGAACTGCCCGCCGGCTATCCGCTGTTCGACAACGCCAACAGCGCGCACATCTATGGCGGCGAGGTCGAGGTGCAGGCGGTGTTCGACAGCCACCTGTCGGCCGGCATTTCGGCAGGCTACACGCACGCCACGCTGGCCAGCACGCAGAACGGCTTCAACGCCGGCGACCGTCTGCCCGACGTGCCCAAGTGGTCGGGCGGCGCCAACATCGAGTATCACCGCGATCTCGATGCCACGCACAGCTTCGTGTTCCGCGTGGACGACACCTATGTGGGCGACCGCGTTGGCCTGGCCAGCTATCAGGGCAACGTGAACTTCACGCAGACCCCGCTGGCCTCGTACAATCTGGTCAACCTGCGCACTTCGGTGGCCTCGCAGGCCGGCTGGACCATCGCCTTCTTCATCAACAACCTGACGAACAAGCGCGCCGAGCTGGAAAATGCCGCTCAGCTGGGCCTGCCCAACGCTTCGTACAACCGCGTGGTGACGAACCAGCCGCGCACCTTCGGCATCGACCTGTCGATGCACCTCTAAGACCGTTCCCTCGCGCGCCCGGTGCCCTCCCTCCTATGGGGCACCGGGCGTTGCGCGTGGAGACACAACAAGAATTCTACCGGGAGTGAAGCGTTTGGCGCGCACCATCGACCTGCTGGCCGTGCAGGCTCCGCCCTTGCCCATCGGCACGCCCTTTGCCGTGTTCGCGCAGGCCGCGCGCGACTGGGTGGCGGCAGCGCCCGGCATCGACCTGCTGGTCCTGCCCGAACTGCACCTGTTTCACCCCGAAGGCGCCACGATCGAGGCGTGCAACGCGGCCCTCAACGCCGCGGCCGAACCGCTCGATGGCCCCACCGACCGCGCGCTCTCGGCCCTTGCCGCAGAGCTGGGCGTGGTGCTGGTGCCCGGCACATTGTGCGAGCGCGGGGCCAATGGCGAATTGTTCAACACCGCCCGCGTCTATGGCCGCGATGGCGCGGTGCTGGCCACCTATCGCAAGGTCTTTCCGTGGCGGCCCAGCGAACCCTATGATCCGGGCGACCGTTTCGTGGTGTTCGATCTGCCGGGCAAGGGGCGCATTGGCCTGACCATCTGCTATGACGCCTGGTTTCCCGAAGTGACGCGGCAGGTGGCATGGATGGGCGCGGAGCTGGTGCTCAACCTGGTCAAGACCACCACGCCCGACCGGCCGCAGGAAATCGTGCTGGCCCGCGCAGGCGCCATCGCCAACCAGCTCTACATGCTCTCGCTCAATGTGGCCGGGCCGGTGGGGCAGGGGCACAGCCTGCTGGTCGACCCCGAGGGCGCGGTGATGGCCGAGTGTGCCGGCGCGCAGCCGGGCCAGCTGCGCATGACGCTCGACCTCGACACGGTGACCGCCTGCCGCACCCATGGCACCTGCGGCGAGAACCGCCCCTGGTTGCAATTCCGCCCGGGCGAGGCAAAAATCGCCCTGCCGGCCTATAATGGCTATATCGACCCGGCGCGCTGGGCGCCGCCCGGCCTTGCCCAACCGGGCGACACCCCCGACACGGAGACGCAAGCATGAGCCAGACCCCGCCTTCCAGCCAGGGTGGTACGCGCGCGCATCTTACGCTTTCGGCGCTGGTGCTGTTCGGCCTTGCCTATCTGGCGCCGCTCATCGTGCTGGGCACGTTTGGCGTGGTGGCGCAGGCAGCCCATGGCGCTGCGGCCTCGAGCTATCTGGTGGCGCTGCTGGCCATGCTGTTTACGGCCGCCAGCTATGGGCGCATGGCAGCGCTGCATCCGGTGGCCGGCTCGGCCTACACCTATGTGTCGCGGGCGATCGACCGGCGGGTGGGCTTCATGGTGGGCTGGGGCGTCACGCTCGACTATCTGTTCCTGCCCATGGTCATCTGGCTGATCGGCGCTGCCTATATGCACGATGCCTTTCCGGGCGTGCCGATGGCGGTGTGGGTGCTGGGCTTTATTGTCATCACCACGGCGCTCAACTGGGTGGGTTTTCGCGTGGCCAAATCGGCCAACGCCTGGCTTATGGCGGTGCAGGCGGGGG
>DATMUT010000037.1:0-8445 GCA_035563755.1 Novosphingobium sp. | reverse complement strand
CCGGTGTTTGCGCTGCGGCTCGTGCGCAGGCCGGTGTAGGCAGCGTTCAGGCTGATGCGGTCGTTGATGTGGAAGCCCGCACCCGCGCTGATCTCGTAACCATCGCCCGAACCGTTCTTGAACGGATAGCGGGTGTTGGTTTCCTGCGAATGGTCGTTCGGCCCGTAATATTCAGCATAAGGCAGGGCGCCGACGTTGTTATTAAAGAGAAAACCGCCTTCAACAAAAATGTTGAAGCGCGAAGCCTTGGCCGGCGCCTCGGCGCTTGCTGCAGGCTGATCTTGGTCCGCAGCAAAAGCGGGAGCGGCGCAGCTGGAAGCCATGAGCAGGCCAAGCGTAATTCTCTTCATTTTTGCCTCATTATATAGCGCATCAGTTATTGTTCTATATGCGAGCAAGATATTCGCTTGCCCGCACACGGTTAGTTCCGCGTCATAGTGCGGCGCCTGAAAATCGCTACAATGGGTTTTATATTTCAGTAAAATTACGTAGTCTCGTGACGATAATGTCACACACATGACCACCATGTCGCACCGCACGCCAAAGCTGGGTTCAGGCAACCGCCCGGTAACTGCGCTTCAATGCCTCCATCTGTGCGTCGGAAGGATAGACAAAGGTCACCAAGCCGGACAGCCCAAGGATGGCAGCCGGCAAGATGCTGAAGCCGAGCAGGATCGCATGCAGCGCCGAGGGGCTTTGCTGCGGCGCGCCAGCCACATAACCGCCATACGCGAGCAACCCGGCCGACAAGGCCCCGCCAACGCCGGCGGCCACCTTGTAGGCTGCCGAAGCGATGGAATAACCCAGCCCCATGGCGCTGACCCCAGCCCGCGACACACCCGGATCGAGTGTGTCGGACAGCATGGCATAGGTCAGCGGATCACGCAGGCCGATCATCAGGCCGATGATGGCAATCAGCACCAGCGTGGTGTTCGCGCTCGACGGCAGCACCGCCAACGCCAGAAAGCACAGCGCCTGCCCCGAATTGGTCAGCCGCACGCTGCCCCGCTTGCCCAGCCGCCGTGTGAGCGGAGTAGCCAGCCAGCACCCCACGAAGCTGGCCCCGGTCAACACCGCGATCAGCGT
The DNA here is from genome assembly GCA_035563755.1 of Novosphingobium sp. Lineage (GTDB taxonomy): Bacteria > Pseudomonadota > Alphaproteobacteria > Sphingomonadales > Sphingomonadaceae > Novosphingobium. The sequence goes on along the minus strand of DATMUT010000037.1, from coordinate 7,359 downwards.
GCCGCTAAAGGCCGCCCCCAGCTTGAGCAGATAGATCGAGGCGAAAGTCAGGCTGCCTAGCGAGAGGGTGTTCGCGCTGCTGTTGCAGAACTTGATAAGTGTGAGCATCATCCACGGCCGGTTGGCCAGCAAGGTGCGCCAGGGGGCGCTGGCATGCACGCTCTGCGCCGAGGCGACGCGCAGCTTTTCGCGGCATATCGCCCAGGTCACGACAAAGCAGGCCGCAGCCACCAGGCCCACGACCCCCATGAAGATCGTGAACCCCCTGCCCTGGTCAGCCCCGCCAAAAAAAGCCACGCCGCGCAGGGTGATCCAGCCGATAAACGCAGCCCCAATGTTGGCCCCGATCATGCGCGAAGAGGTCAGCTTCAGGCGGTCACTCTTGTCGTTGCTCATCAGGTTGACCAGCATGCCATAGGCGGTGTTGACGAAGCTGTAGGCGACCGTCAGGGCCAGGAAGGTGAACACGGCCCAGCCGATCTTGACAGCCAGGCTGTGCCCCAGTGGCACGAACGCCAGCATTGTGGTAACGGCCAGCGGCAGCGCGCCCCAAATCAGGAATGGCCGGGCCTGCTCGCTTCCGTGACGCCTGTCGACAAGCATGCCAACGGCCGGGTCGATCACCGCGCTCAACACACGGCACACCAGCAGGATGGTGGCCACGTATCTTGCAGGAATGCCATAAATATCAGTGTAATAGAAAACGATATAGGTGAGCGTCGTCGTCCATATGAGGTTCGACGCAAAATCACCCATGCCATAGCCGAAAACTTCGGAAAATCGGGTCTTCACCTTACCGTCTTGCACCATCGTCCCCATGCTGAGAATGCCTGCTGCTGCCACAACTGCCCGCCCAAGCCCATTCGGCATTTCCTCTCCCCTGCTTTGGAAAAGGCGATCCGGCTGTTTGCACGCCCGCAAAGGGATAGGCGGCAAAGCGAGCGCCCTGGCAAGTCAGACCAGCCCTGCCTCAAAATTACTGAAGCAGAGCCTTCACGGAAAATAATTTGCTGACATGGCAACTGCGCGCAGATCGTCCGTCAACCGGCACAGGCCGGCAGCTCTACGGCCCTTCGGTCGCACGATGGCAAAACAATTGAGAACGGGGACGAAGAATATGACGGGACGCTCTGTGAATAATGTGAAAAACAAGTTGATCATGGCCATCAGCGGTAGCGCCGTAATGGCCGCGCTGATGAGCGCTGGCACCGCCCATGCGCAGCAGGCCGCCGACAATGGCGCCGGCGACATCGTCGTGACCGCCACCAAGACCAACACCGTTGCCGCAAAAACGCCGGTGGCCATGAACATCCTGACCGGCGCGCAGGCCCGCGCCTCGGGCGTGCATGACCTGAGCAGCCTGGCCACGACCATTCCTGCGGTCACCTTCTCGACCTCGGCCGAAGCCAGCGCGCTCATCGGCATCCGCGGCGTGCTCAGCCAGAGCGACAGCGAGATCGGCGACCCGGCCGTGGCAGTGGGCGTCGACAACTTCTTCGCCAACCGCACCTACACGCTCAACCAGTCGCTTTACGATCTGGCGCGCATCGAGGTGCTGCGCGGTCCGCAGGGCACGCTCTATGGCCGCAACGCCATCGGCGGCGTCATCAACTTCATCACGCAAAAGCCCACCAAGGACTTTGAAGGCTACGCCTCGGTCACGGCCGGCACCTATTCGACGCTGAATTCGGAAGGCGCGATCAACGTTCCGATCGGCGACAAGGTGCAGGTCCGCGCTTCGTGGGGCACCTCCTCGCACGGCGCCTATTATGGCAACACGCAGCAGATTGGCGGCAACAACCACCAGAGCTCGGCCTCGGGCCGCCTGGCAGTGGCCTTCCAGCCCACCGACCGCTTCGATGGCCTGATCTCGCTGCAATACACCAGCACCGATGGCACCGGCGGCACCTTCCAGGAAATCCCTTTCGTCAACAACGCGACGAACACCGACATCGTTCACCAGTTGCCCTCGGGTGTTTATTCCAAGAACTGGGGCACGATGGTCCCCTTCTATCTGGGCGTGACCGATTTCCGCCTGCACTGGGATTTCAACTATCAGCTGAGCGACCTGCTGAAGCTGAACTACAACGGCGGCTATGACGTCGTGCACTACAACTACCAGCAGTCGAACGACGACCTGATCAACAACGTGGCGCGCAAGTTCCTGCAGCACGAAGTGCCGCTTACGCAGAGCCACGAGTTGCGCCTGTCCTCGGACGACCGCAAGCGCCTCTCGTTCCAGGCCGGCTTCTACTACTTCAACGAAAGCTCCTCGCTCGATTCCGGCACGCAGGCGCTGTACAATGGCCAGTTCGTGCGCCGCTCGCACTATGTCGACCCGTCGATCGTAACGGAATCGGTGGCCGTGTTCGCCCAGGGCGCCTTCAAGATCACCGACAAGCTCAAGCTGTCGGCCGGCCTGCGCCAGACCTGGGACTCGCGCCAGCGCACCGGCACGGCCTCCTATTTCACCAACGGCGTGCTCTCCTCGACCGCCACGCAAAACGGCAACGTCAAGACCGACCGCCTGACCTATCATGTCGGCCTCGACTGGACGGTCAGCCCCACCACCTTCCTGTATGGCAAGGTCGACACCGGCTACAAGGCGGGCGGGTTCAACACCTCGGGCATCCTGACCTTCCCTTATGGTCCGGAAACCTCGACCGTGTTCGAAGGCGGCCTCAAGCAGCAAATGTTCTCGCGCCGGGCGCTGTTCTCGGTCGCCGGCTTCCACAATGCCTACAAGGGCTATCAGGCCGACCTGGGCCTGTGCACCTTGTGCAACAACACCATTGCGGGCATCGTCAACGCGGGCAACGCCGAGATCTGGGGCATCGAGACCAGCCTTGAGGCCAAGGTCAAGCCGATCGGCCTGATCAACCTGTCGGTCAACTACCTCTCGGCCAAGTTCACCAAGTTCGACGGCACCTACACCAACCAGCAGACCGACGGTTCGGGCCCCACCGTGCCCGTCAACCTGGCAGGCAACTATCTGCCGCAGGCCCCGCGCTGGACCATCTCGGGCGGCGTGCAGCACGACTTCTCGCTGGGCAAGCTGGGCACGCTCACGGCCGACATCAAGGGCAGCTATCGCACCAGCCAGTTCTTCTCGATCTACAACTTCCCCGAGAACGAGCAAAAGGGCTATTTCCTGGGCGACGCCTATGTCGAGTACAAGCCCGACAACGGCCGCTACTCGGTGCAGGCCTTCGTGCACAACTTCACCGACAAGCAGTACATGGTGTTCTCGACCGACAACAGCGGCAACGGCGCCTACCTGTATGGCTATGGCGACCCGCGCGTGATCGGCGTGAAGTTCACCGGCTACTTCAAGTAATCCCTCCTGCCAGAGCGCCGGTGGCGGAGGTTCCGCTGCCGGCATGCTGGACTTTTGACGGCGCGCTCGTTTCTGGGCGCGCCGTTCTTTTTGTGCCTGAAACCGGACGGCGAGGCGCTTGGGCCAGACGAAAGAAAAGGGCGGAAGCCAGCTTGGCCCCGCCCCTTCTTCCATGCCAGCCGGAACACCCGGCCGGCGCTGCTGTCAGGCGCTAGTCGGCGTCGTCTGCCTCCTGCTCCCACGCGCGAATGTCGGCGTTGATCCGGTCGAGCAGCGGCTGCACCTCCTCGCGCGTGACCCGCTGGCGCAAGCGGCGATCGAGCGTGGTTGCCATCCCCAGGAAGGACGAGGCGCAATGCGCGAGGATATGCTCGGCGTCGGCCTCCTCGATTGCCAGCCGCCGGGCGATGAAGCTGCGGAAAGCGGCATGGGCGATGGGCGTGGCCAGAATGATGCTGGGCTGCGTATCGAAGGTGATCTCGCGATAGCGCGCCACCCGCGAGCGCGTGGCAAGCGGCGCCTCGAGCCGCACATCGCGCGAGGAAGCGGCCACCTCGATCACGATCTCGTCCTCGTCGAGCACCCAGCAGCCCCGCGTCGGCTCCCAATAGCGTAGCTCATCGGCCGACAGGGTGATGCTCACCCGGGTCGTCTCACCGGCCGCCAATGCGGTTTTCACAAAGGCTTTCAGCTCGTGCACCGGGCGGCTCAGACGTGGCTGGCCATAGCGCACATAGACCTGCGAGATCTCCTTGCCCGCCACCGCGCCGGTGTTGGTCAGGTCAAAGCTGATGGTCACGCTCTGCCCGGCGCCAATCGCGTGACGGTCGGTGTGCAGGTTGGCATAGGCAAAGGCGGCATAGCCCAGGCCGTGCCCGAAGGGGAACAGCACCTCTGCCTCGCGCGTGTCATAGCTGCGATAGCCAACGAACAGTCCCTCGGAATAGACATGCCGGCCATTCTCGCCCGGATAGGCAAGATAGCCAGGTATGTCCTTGATCGAGCGTGGAAAGCTGGTGGTCAGCTTGCCCGATGGGTTGACCTTGCCAAAGAGGATGTCGGCCACCGCCCCGCCCATGGCCTGCCCTGAGAAGAACGTGCCAAGCACGGCGGGCACCGCATCGATCCACGGCATGACCACCGCATCGGGGCTGGAAATGACCACGATCGTGCGCGGGTTGGCCGCAGCCACCTGCGCAATCAGCTCGTCCTGCCCTTCGGCCAGCGAGAGCGTGCGACGGTCAGAGCCTTCGCCGTCCCAGCCCACCTCGCTATTGGCAAAAACAATCGCGACATCGGCCGCCCGCGCCCCGGCAACCGCCTCGGCGATCGTGTCGGGCGTGCCGGCAAAATGGCGGACATCAACGCCGGGCGCCGCCGCGCAAATCTCGTCAAGCGGCAGGTCGACGCGGGTGGGCGAAGTGGTGGCGCAGCCCGACCCCTGAATGACCGGATCGACCGCGCTCTGCCCGATAACGGCGATCGAGCCGGCATGACCGGGCACAATCGGCAGCACGCCGCCCGCGTTCTTGAGCAGCACGATCGCCTCGCTCGCCAGCTTGCGGGCCAGCGCGTGATGCGCGGTATGGTCTACCGGGGCAACGGCGATGGCACGCCCCGCATCGGCCCGGCGCACCAGTTCGATCATCCGCGCGCAGGCCTGGTCAACCACATCGACGCCCAGCCGCCCCTCGCGCACGGCCGCCAGCAACTCGTCGCGGCGGGTCAGGCTTTCGGGCATGTCGAGATCGTTGCCTGCCGCAAGCGAGGCCGGTCGGTCCTTGATGCCGTGCCAGTCCGACATGACCAGCCCGTCATAGCCCCATTCCTCGCGCAGCACCTGCGAGAGCAGCCAGTGGCTTTCGGCCGCCTGCTCGCCGTTCAGCCGGTTATACGAGCTCATCACCGTCCACGGATCGCTTTTGGCGATCGCGCGCTCGTAGCCCAGCAGATAGATCTCGCGCAGCGCCCGCTCATCGACGATGGAATCCATCGACGTGCGCTCCATCTCGCTGTTGTTGCAGGCGAAATGCTTGATCGAGGCGCCAACGCCCTGGCTCTGCAGCCCGTTGATCATGCCCGCGGCAAAGTCGCCGGTCAGCACCGGGTCCTCCGAGAAATACTCATAGGCCCGCCCGCCCAGCGGCGTGCGCCGGATATTGACCCCCGGCCCCAGCAGCACATCGACATCCAGTGCGCGGCATTCGCGGCCCAGCGCTTCACCCATCTCGCGCGCCAGCCCCACATCCCACGAACAGGCAATGCTCGACCCGTTGGGGAAGCAGGTGGCCGGCTTCATCGCCCCCCAGGCGATCTCGACGTCATTGGCCTTGCGGTTCACCGTCTCGAGAAATGCCTCGAAATCGACGCCGGCCGCCTGGTTCTCGTCAATCTGCGAGATGGAATAGCGCACGCCATAGGTGCCATCAGTCATCACCAGCCCGCGCAGGCCCAGACGCTCGACACCATGCGTGCGCCACATGCCCTGGCCCGTCAGGAGATCAGCCTTTTCCTCGTGCGTCATCCTGTCGATCAGGTCACGGGTGGGGGCCATCTGCGGCGCGTTCATGCCATTTCCGTCTGCCATCGCGTTTTTCATTCCATGCTTCAATCGACATTGGCGGGCGCGGCGCGCTGCTCGCCACCACTGGCCGGCAAGGCGCGCGCACCCAATTTGCGCGATTGCGCCTGCCTGTCCAATTACGCCAATCGGTTTCGCTGAGGCGCCGCTTTGGAAAAGGCAAATGGATTGTCGTGCCTGTTGCGACCAGTAGGGCCACCTTGCAAGGGAGCCCTATCATGCACAGCATCGACATGCTGACCACGCTTGTTTCCTATCCCACGGTCAGCGGCACGTCGAATGCCGCGCTGATCGATCATGTCGAAGGCTGGCTGCAGGGCCTTGGCGCCACGACCGAGCGGGTTGCCGGGCCATTTGCCGGCAGCTGGAACCTGCTGGCCTCGCTTGGCCCTGTCGAGCGGCGGGGGATCATGCTCTCGGGGCACAGCGACGTGGTGCCGGTCGAGGGGCAGGCATGGACGAGCGATCCCTTCACACTGACGGCAAAGGGCGAGCGGCTGTATGGCCGGGGCACGGCCGACATGAAGGGCTTTCTGGCCTGCGCGCTGACCGCCTTTGCGCGCGCAGCCGAGCGGCAGGCCGAACTGGCGGCGCCGCTCCACCTTGCCATCTCGTGCGAAGAGGAAGTGGGCTGCGTGGGGGTGCGCTCGCTGCTTGAGGAACTGCAGAACAGGCCGGCTCAGCCCCTGCTTTGCCTGATTGGCGAGCCGACCTCGATGCGACTGGCCACCGGCCACAAGGGCAAGGTGGCCATGCGTGTGACCTGCAGGGGCCGGGCGTCACATTCGGCCCTGCCCGCGCAGGGGCTCAATGCCATTCACCTGGCGACCGATTTTGTGGCAGCCGTAAGGGCGCAGCAAACCCGCATCGAGCAAGAAGGCGTTCGCGACGACGCCTTCGAGGTGCCCTGTTCGACACTGCATGTCGGCACCATCTCGGGCGGCACCGCGCTCAACATCGTGCCCGACCAATGCGCCATCGCGCTCGAATTGCGCACTGTTCCGGGTGAAAACGCGACGGCGCTGCTGCAACGCCTGCGCGATGCGGCCGATGCCATTGTGGCCCAGCATGCCGCCCGTTTTCCCGAAGCGCGCATCGATCTGGACGTGGTGAATGCCTATCCGGGTCTGGACAGCGGCGATGGCGACTGGCTCGATTTCATGACGGCTGTCTCGGGCGCGAACGAGCGCATAAAGCTGGCCTTCGGCACCGAAGGCGGCCTGTTTGACGCCGCGCTCGACAGCCCGGTCATCATCTGCGGCCCCGGCTCGATGGACCAGGGCCACAAGCCCGACGAATTTGTGACGCGCGACCAGATGGCGCGCTGCGATGCCATGCTCGACAGGCTGATCGAGCGGCTGTGCAGCGGTCAGATCCCCGCCTGAACCCGCCCTTTGCCGTTACCAGTTCATCATGCCCGGTATCGAGCGGGTCGAGATGG
>DATMUT010000036.1:0-4001 GCA_035563755.1 Novosphingobium sp. | reverse complement strand
CGAGAGCGAGCAGTTGCCGGCTTCGCGGGTGAGCAGGGTGTTGACGTTATTGCTGGTGCAGTCGGTGTTATACAGGCCCGAAGCGGTGGTGTAGAACGCCGGCACGGTGGTGCCGCCCACCACATAGGGGCTGGCGCCCGGCACGGTGCGCACGCCCGAATAGGTGGCGGTGTTGCGCGTGTATTCGGCCGACACGTCCATCGTCAGCCCGTCGGTCGGCTTGAAGCGCACGTCGCCGCGCAGGCCCCAGTTGTTCTCGCCGTTCAGCGTCTGGCCGGTGGTGATGTTGTGCAGGTAGCCCTTGTCCGAGACATAATAGCCCGACAGCTTGGTCAGCACGAAGGGCGAGAGCGGAACGTCAACCGTGCCCTTGACGGTGTAGCGGTCATACGAGCCGCCGGTCGCCTCGAGGCTGGCGCCGAAATGGTCGGCCGGCTTGCGCATGATGACGTTGATCGCGCCGCCGGTGGTGTTGCGGCCAAACAGCGTGCCCTGCGGCCCGCGCAGGATTTCCACCCGCTCGGTATCGAAGAAGGCGTAGTTGTTGGCGTTCTGGCGCGCGATGTACACGTCGTCGACATAGGTCGTGACGGGCGCGTCAAACGTGGCGACCGACTGGCTGTTGCCAAGCCCGCGCAGGTAGTACGAGTTGGCTGAGGCAAGGCCGGCGTTGTGCTGCGAGATCATGCCCGGCACGAATTTCGACGTGGCGATCGCGTCGGTCAGGTGCAGCTGGGTGATGGTCGCCTGGTTAAAGGCGGTGACGGCCACAGGCACGTCCTGCAGTTTCTGCTCGCGGCGCTGCGCGGTCACGACGATGTCGCCAAGGCCGCCCGATTGAGCTGGCGCTGCCTGTTCGGCGGCTGGCTGGGGCTGCGCGGGGGCGGCTTCGGCGGCGAATGCCGGCGCGGCCGCAGCCATCAGCGCAAGCACGCTGGCGGAAAGGAGACGGGTGGAAAGCAGGTGATTTTTGTTGATCATCGTCATGGCCCTCATGCTGACGTCGATGAGGGAATTAGTATAATGGTATATCAATATGTCAAAAAAATTCCCCGGCGATGATGGTATTAACCCTCTCCTGTGGTTTTTGCGTGACGCTATGGCAGGGTGGTGAGGTTGGCTGGCTGGCGAGATTGCGATCTAAAGTGCTTATTTAATATGATTTTCTCGAGATTTGCGCCAAAAAGCGTATTGCGCTCTGCAGTATTTGTGCTTGTGCGATATTGCGGTGCAATATTTGCGATGCAGCAAACATCTCTTGCGAATGCGGGCGCTTTTTTTGACTCATTGATCTGACTATTTCGCGCAAGCCTGTCACCTGCAATCCTCGTCCAGTTCTGGCCCAATTGCCACGCCGGCCGCGCATCCCCGCGATTGCCATGCGATGCGTGTGTGTCTATTTGTGCAATCGATTGATTTAAGGGTCGGCAGGGCTTGGGCCCGGCTGTGACAAAGGATGTGTGTTTTGACTCAGGCGATGTCTGCTCAAGCTTGCGCAAGCCGCATGCCCATCGCGCTGGTCGGCTATGGCAAGATCGCAAGCGACCAGCATGAGCGCGCGATCGCGACGACGACATCGTTCGCGCTGGCCGCCGTTGTCGACCCGGTCGCGCGGCATCCGTCACTAAACTCTTTTGCCGATGTGGAAGCGCTGTTGAGGCAAAGGCCGGACATTCCCGCGCTGGCCCTGTGCCAGCCGCCGCGTTTCCGGCTCGAGGCGGGGCTGGCGGCGCTGCGGGCCGGGCGGCACGTGTTGCTGGAAAAGCCGCCCGGCCTCGACCTGGCCCAGGTGCACCAACTGGCCATGCTGGCAGCCGAGCGCGGGCTGGCGCTATATACGGCTTGGCATAGCCAGATGGGGGCGGCGATCGATCCCGCGCGGCAATGGCTGGCCGGGCAAGCGATCCGCCATGTGGCCGTCACATGGTGCGAGGACGTGCGCAGGTGGCATCCGGGCCAGCACTGGATCATGCAGGAAGGCGGGTTTGGCGTGTTCGATCCGGTCATCAACGCTTTCTCAATATTGACGGCCCTGTTGCCGGGCCCATTGGCCGTCGAGGCGGCCAGGCTCGATGTGCCTGCCAATTGCGGTGCGCCCATAGCCGGGGCGGTGGCTTTGCGCGCGGCCGATGGGGTTGGCATTGCGCTGGAAATGGACTTCCTGAAGCAGGGTGAGCAGATCTGGGATATCGCCATCGAAACCGATGCCGGTACGCTGGTGATCGGCGGCCACGGCAATACGCTTTCGCTCGACGGGGTGGCGATGCCAGTGCCGCAGGAGGCGGAATATAGGCGCCTTTACGACCGCTTTGCGCAGTTGATCGCCAGCGGGCAGAGCGAGGTCGACGTTGAACCCCTGCGCCTGGCCTGCAACGCACTGGCGACGGGCGAGAGGCGGCCCGTCGCCGACTTTCATTTCTGAGCGGCGCCTTTTATCCCAGCATGACGGCGGGCAGGGGCAGGCCCGGGGCGGGCGCCTCGAAGGTAAAGAGCGCGCCTGCCAACGGCTGGCTCTCGAGCGCTTGGGGCGACAGGCCAACCCGGGCCGTGGTCACATAGGCCGTGGTGCCATCGGGTCCGCCCAGCGCGAGCTTGGTCGCCCGCGCGCAGGGCAGCGGCACATGCAGCAGCATCTCGCCCGAGGGCGCATAGCGCCTCACCCCCCAGCCATCCCACAGCCCGACCCAAAGGCACCCCTCGGCATCGACGATCACACCGTCGGGGTGGCCATCTTCGGGGGGCAGTTGCAGGAACAGTTCGCCCGCGGCCAGCACCGGCGGCGCATCGGCTGCGGGCAGGGGGCAGCGCCATATCCGTCGCTGCCCCGAATCGACATGATAAAGCCAGCGACCACATGGGCTGACTGCCGGCCCATTGGTGACCACGGCCTTGCCTCCGGCCTGCGCCAGTTGCCCTGAGGCAAGGCACCAGATCGCGCCCGTTTCCAGTTCCTCGTTGTCGTCCATCGTGCCCAGCCACAGGCGGCCGCTCGCATCGACGGTGGCGTCATTGGTGCGGTTGTGCGCGGGCATGGGGATGGAAGCCAGATCGGCCCAGTCATCGCCGCGGCCTATGCGCAAGGCTGTGCGCGACCCCACAATCAGGCGCCCGTCAGAGGTGGGCACGACAAAGCTGGGGGCGCCGCCAACAGGCCAGCTCTGATTGCCGGCGGGCGTGTGCCGGTGAAGCATGCCCTGCTTGATGTCCACGAAATAGAGCGCCTGTTCGCTTGGGTGCCACATGGGGCCTTCGCCCAATTGGGCGGCAACGGGCCAGATTGCGGTGGGGGTGATGGGCATCGCTAGGGGCATCCTCGGGATTGATCTTCTATTTGTATGAGTATATCGCCTGCCTCGCCCCGGTCAATCGAACCGGGCAGGCCGGGCCAAACCGGCCGTTGGGGACAGGAGCGGGCCGCAAGATGCAGTCGCTGACACAACAGCAAGGCACCACCGCGCAGCGCGCCGACGCGGGCCTGCTGCCCGATGGGCGCATGGTCGAGAGTATCACCCTGCGAGCGCCCGCCGCTGCTATCGAGGTCGAGGTGCTGGCTTATGGCGCGACCTTGTGGCGGTTCTGCTCGCCCGACCGCGAGGGGCAGGTGGCAGATGTCACGTTGGGTCACGACACGCCGGGCGAATATCAGCATCATCGCGGCTATCTGGGGGTGACAGTGGGGCGCTATGCCAACCGCATTGCCGGGGGGCGCTTTGAGCTGGACAGTGTGGAATATCGCCTGGAATGCAACGATGGCGCCAATGCCCTGCATGGCGGCGCGCAGGGTTTCGACACGCAATTGTGGCAGGTGGCGCAGCTGCGCGAAGGCGACATCGCCAGCGTTACGTTCACTCATCACAGCCCGGATGGCGAGGGGGGCTATCCCGGCGCGGTCGATGCCAGCGTAAGCTATGCTCTCGACGCGGCGGGCGTGCTGACCATTGCCTTTGCCGCGACAGTTTCGGCGCCCACGGTGCTGAACATGACCAATCATGCCCTGTGGG
>DATMUT010000035.1:0-5088 GCA_035563755.1 Novosphingobium sp. | reverse complement strand
ATGACCCCTTCGGGCGCGGCCTGAAGCCGGGCGAACAGCGTGTTGATGCTGCTGCGATATTCCCTTTCGGCCTCGAGCCTGTAGCCCGGATCGGTCAGATAGGCGGCCATCACCTGCAATTGCAGGCGCACATCCTCGCTGCGCACCGCGCCCGTCGACTGGAACGTCTCGGGCCGGTTGACCAGCCCCAGCGCCACCGGGTGCCCGGCCAGAATGGTTTGCAGATCGTCGCGGCTGTGGCGACCAAGCCCGGCATCGCCCATCATGGGCACCAGTTCGACTGCCAGAGGTGCGGCGCGCGTGGCCAGCATGCCGCCGCCATCCACGTTCATCTGCACCAGCGCCTGGCCCTTCATCAGGTCGGTATGCTTGAGGTTCAGCATGACCCCGTTGGCAAAGCGCACCATGCGCACGCCCAGCAGCGGGTCACGCCGGTCGGCCACAACGCGGCCGGGCGCGCCAAAATTGCCATAGGCAAAGACTTGCGGCGCCTCCTGCGCGAGGGCAGGCAGGGGGGCGGCCATGGCTTCGGCAAACTGCGCGCGCAGCGTGTCGACACCGCCAGCGGGCGCAGCGCGGCCCTGAAAACGGATCAGCGGCCGGTCGAGCGGCAGGGCCTCTCGGCGCAGCGCTGCCAGCACCGCCTCGGGGGTGACGGTGGCTGCTTCGGCCTGCACCCAGTCGTTCATCCGCACCGGGTCGACCGGCACCACCTGATCGGTAACCAGCGACAGCGCCTGCGCCGCCAGCGCCAGATTGCTGCGTGTGTTGGCCGCAACGGCAGCGGTTGCCGAACCGGCGCACAGATTGACCAGCTGTTCGTTCACTTCGGCCGGCGTGAAGCCCTGCTCCATCGCGCGGCGCCAGGTTTCGACGCCGGCCTGTATCGCGCGGGGCATTTGTCCGCTCAGTGCATCGATGGCCAGCTGCGTGGTGCGCACCGCATGAAAGCTCTCGCCCGTGCCGAAGGAAGCGCTGCGCAGGGGCGGGTTTTCGGCGCGGGCCAGATGCTGCAACCGGCGGTTGATGATGCCATAGCCCACCGCGCGCAGCAGCTCCTCGCGCCGGTTGGCCAGCGTGTCGGGCTCGTCGTCGTGGGGGGCGGTGCGGGCGATCAGCACCCGCTCGGTCAGCGCGGGATCGGTGTAGATGGCGCTGCGCGGGGCCTCGTCGGGGGGGAAGGGGCCGGCAGGCGGGTGTGCGGGCGCGGGCCGGGCGGGCCAGTTGCCAAACCGGCGGGCAATGTCGGCCTCGATTCGCACAGGGTCGATGTCGCCCACCACCACCAGCGTGGCGCGCGAAGGCACGTAATGCGCGGCCCAAAAGGCGCGCAGCCCCTGTGCGGTGGCGCCGTTCAGGCTTTCGGGCGTGCCGATGGGCCAGCGCTGCATCACCCGCGATTGCGGCAGAAGGAAGCCCATGCGGTCGACCGTCTCGCGGTAGGACCAGTTGTCACGGTCGCGCTTTTCGGCCTGGATCACGCCGCGCTCGCGATCAACGGCGGCCGGGTCGAAGGTCAGCTCGCCCGCCGTCTCGCGCATCAGCATGAGCGCGGTTTCGACCAGCGCGGCATCGTTGCGCGGCAGGTCGAGATGATAGGTGGTCGTCTCGAAGCTGGTGAAGGCGTTGGTGTCGGCGCCAAAGGCCAGCCCGTTGCGTTCGAGCAGGCGCACCATTTCGCCCGCGGGCACATGGGTGCTGCCCTCGAAGGCCATATGCTCGACGAAATGGGCATAGCCGCGCTGGTCATCGCCCTCGTCGAGCGAGCCGACATCGAAGCGCAGGCGGATGACCACTTGACCCTTGGGCGTTTCGTTGTGGCGGATGATGTAGCGCATGCCATTGGCCAGCCGGCCAAGGCGGAAGGCCGGGTCGCGCGGCAGGTCCGAGCCCTCGATGCCCCAGACTGGCGTTTGCGCCTTTTGCGCCTGTTGCAAACGCGAAGGCGGGGCCGCAAGCAGCCCCGCCCGATCGGGCGCGGCGCCCAGTACCAGCGCCGCCCCCATCAGGGCAACCAATCCGCTTTTCAGTCTCATCGGCCGCCCATCTATGTGATAACCCCGGCTTATTTGCCCCGCAGCTTGCGGTGCACCGACAGGTCGAAGACTTCGCTGGGGCCGCCCTCGTTGTCAAGCAGGCCAAGGCGACGGGCCACTTCCTGATAGGCCTCTTCCTCGCCGCCCAGGTCGCGGCGGAAACGGTCCTTGTCCAGCTTCTCGCCGGTGTTCATGTCCCACAGGCGGCAGCCATCGGGGCTGATCTCGTCGGCCAGGATCACGCGGCTGTAGTCGCCGTCCCAGATGCGGCCGAATTCCAGCTTGAAATCGACCAGACGGATGTTGATCGCCGCGAACATGCCGCACATGAAATCGTTGATGCGGATGGCCATGCTCGAGATGTCCTGCATCTCCTCGTTGCTGGCCCAGCCGAAGCAGGCGATGTGCTCTTCAGCGATCATCGGATCGCCCAGCGCATCGTCCTTGTAGTAATATTCGATCAGCGTGTGCGGCAGCGGCTCACCCTCGGGGATGCCCAGGCGCTTGCTGATCGAGCCAGCCGCCACATTGCGCACCACCACCTCGATCGGCACGATCTCGCACTGGCGCACCAGTTGCTCGCGCATGTTCAGGCGCTTGATGAAGTGCGTGGGGATGCCGATGTGCGAGAGGCGGGTGAACACATACTCGCTGATGCGGTTGTTGATCACGCCCTTGCCGTTGATCGTGCCCTTCTTCAGCGCGTTGAAGGCCGTGGCGTCATCCTTGAAATACTGGATGATGGTGCCAGGTTCGGGGCCTTCATAGAGGATCTTGGCCTTGCCTTCGTAGATCTGGCGGCGACGGGACATGGGCGCATTCCTCTTGACTGGATAAGGCTACGTGTCGGGCGATGTGTGCATCACCGGCCCAAATGGCAATACCCCGGCGCGCAGGGTGCGGCGCGCGCGTGGCGACATGCGCGTAACACCACCCCGCCGGCCGGGGCGAGAGCGCGGCCCATAGCCGAAAACCGCGCCTGCTTCAACAGGGCGCTGAAATAAGCCGGCTGGAGCCGCCGGCAGCGCGACGACACAGGCGCAGGGGGCTGCCGATTAGGTCCAGCGGGTTCGCTTAAGCGGTTGATCCAAAACGGACATTGCTTTTGCCTCAAGTGCATCGGTTGTGGAGCGGTCGCCTTGGCCCGAGCAGGGGTGTGGCCCAGTGTTGCCCTTATGGACAAAACCTTACCCTTAAAGCGCCCGGGTGATGTCAGGCCCGCGCCTCAGCCTTCGCGCGCTCTGGCCGGTTATGGCGCGCTGGCGCAACCTTTGGCCCGCTTGGGCGAGTGGGCTGTGCCAGCGGAGCGCCTGCGCCCGGTGGCTTTGCACCGGCGCATCGCGGTGTTCTTTGCCGGCGTGCAAAAGGGCGGGACCACCACGCTGCACGAATATCTGCGCGGTCATCCGGCCATGTCGCCGCCTCATGTCAAAGAGTTGCACCACTTCGATGACGAAGCGCGCAACTGGGCCAATGGCGCCGATCTTGCCCGGCTCGAGGCGGCTTTTACCGGGGGCGATGCGGGTCGCCTGCGCTATGACGCCACGCCTATCCACGGCTTCTGGCCGCCGGCCTTGCTGCGGATCAGGGCGTATAATCCCGCGGCGCGGCTGGTCTGGATCTTTCGCGATCCGGTGGCGCGGGCGTTTTCCCACTGGCGGATGGAGCGGGCGCGGGGCGAGGAAACGCTCTCCTTTGCGCAGGCCATCCGCGAAGGGCGGGCGCGAATCGCCCATGAGCCGCCCCTTGCTCGCCCGCTTCGTGTCCATTCCTATGTCGAGCGGGGCTTTTATGGCCAACAGGTGGCCAATGGCCTCGCGCTGTTTCCGCGCGCGCAGCACCTGTTCCTCACCAGCGAGGAGCTGGACGCCAACCCTGATGCCACGCTGGCGCGGCTGGCGGCCTTTCTGGACATAGCGCCTTTTGCGCCGGGGCAAGGGCTGCGCGCCCACGTGGGCGTGCCCATGCCCGAGGAAGCGCCTTCGCCTGCCGACCGGGCCTTGCTGCTGGGGCTGTGGCGGCAGGATCTGGCCCGCTTTTCGGCGCTGACGGGGCTGTGCAGCGCGCGCTGGCTGGCGCCGGGCTGAGCGCCAGCTTCAGAAGCCGAACCGCAGGCCGCCGCCCACCGTGGTGGCATTGCCCGCCAGCGCGTCGAAACTGCGCACGACCGTGGCCTGCAGCCGCACCCTGTCGGTCAGGCGCAGGTTGATGTTGCCCGCCACCTCGCCCCAGCCATCGGCAAAGTGCATCGTGCGTATCGTGCCGTCAAAAGTGTGGTCGGGCATCAGGACGATCGAGGTGGCGTTGTTCGTCACGTGCCAACTGGCGGCAAGACCAATGTAGTGCTGGCCGCTGGCGCCCACCTTCTGGTCTAGGCGCAGCGCGGCAACGCCCGTCCAGGCCGGTTCGCTCGACTGGAAATCGGGGAACAGCGAGGTGTCGTAGGAGGGGCGCAACAGCCGGTCATAGGCATAGCTGACCGAAACCGTGGGGGTGAGAAACAGGCGCGGCGTGACCTGGAGGATGCGCCCCGCATCGCCCCCCACCGAGATGTAGGGGCTGCCCGAGGAGGTGGTGCTGGCGCGCGCGCCATAGGCGGATTCGATCTGCCCGTAGTGCTGCCAGCCATACGAGGCCCAGGCATCGAACACCCAATTGTTGTAATTGCCCCCCACGCCCAGCGAGCCGACCACATAGGTCGAGGGCAGGGCCATGTCGGTCTGGTTCACAGTGCTGCGATAGCCGGTGAGCGCCGCGCGCACATAGGTGCGGCCCAATTGGCGCGTGAGGGCGGCCGCGGCAAAGGCGCCCTTTGGCCCGGAATCGCGCGTGGAATATCCACCCGAAACGTCGATGGCCCACATGTCTGCGCGGGATGGTGCCCCGGCGGGTATGCTGGCCGAATGGGCCGGAATATGCGTGCGCCCGGCCTCATCGGTCGTGACCGTGCCGGTGATGCCAACACTGGCTGCCTCGGCCGTCGAAGCAGCGGCGGATGCAGTTGCATCGCTGGCGGCCTCGTCCTGCTGGCGGGTTTGGGCGCAAGCCGGCG